>NZ_QUAJ01000004.1 GCF_003391055.1 Psychrilyobacter piezotolerans | reverse complement strand
AAAGATATAGTAATAACAGATACGAATAAGGTAGATGGAATTATATTAGATAAAACAGAGTTAGTACCTAGCGAAACAGCAACAGGAACAGTAACGCATGCAATAACGCAGGCGGATTTAGATGCAGGAACTATAGTTAATCCAGCAATATTTAATGCAAAAGATTCAAAAGATGTAGCATTAACACCTAAAACAGAACCAGCAACAGTAAATGGAGTAATTGCTTCAAGTATAGAGGTACATAAGACGATTCCAGGAACAGAGGAATTTCAGTATACAAAAGCAGGAGATAAGATAACATACAATTTCAGTGTAAAGAATACAGGAAATACGACTTTAAACACTCTCGCTGTATCGGATCCTAAGATAACTGCAGGTATAGTACTGGATAAAAGTATTCTTGCTCCAGGAGAAACGACAAAAGGAAGCGGAGAGTATACAGTAACGCAGGCTGATGTAGATGCAGGGCAGGTAGAAAATACAGCGACATTTACAGGAACAGATCCTAAGGGTAATCCACTAACTGAAAAGGATTCAGTAACAGCTAAAGGAAAGGTAGCAAATGAATTTACAGTAACAAATACTCCAGAGATAAAGGATGGAGAAAAAGTAGTAAATGAGTACAGTAAGGTCGGAGACATAGTAACATATACAGTGACTCTGAAAAATACTGGTACAGGAACTTTAAAAGATATAGTAATAACAGATACGAATAAGGTAGATGGAATTATATTAGATAAAACAGAGTTAGTACCTAGCGAAACAGCAACAGGAACAGTAACGCATGCAATAACGCAGGCGGATTTAGATGCAGGAACTATAGTTAATCCAGCAATATTTAATGCAAAAGATTCAAAAGATGTAGCATTAACACCTAAAACAGAACCAGCAACAGTAAATGGAATATTTATAGTAGACTTATCAATACAGAAAACTGTATCGGATGATAATGGAAATGATAAAGCCGAAACTGATGAGAGATTGAAATATATTATAACAGTTAATAATAACTCCAATATTACAATAACTGATTCTAAATTGATTGATACTTTAGCTTCAAGATTTTTCTATGGACAAAAACCTAAAAATCTGGAAGTGAAAGGAACATCATATCAGGGGAATTTAAAAACAGGTATGACATTGGATAGTATCCCGGTGGGTAAATCAGTTGAAGTAGCTTTTGAAATGACTGCCTCATATCCAGCAGATGTATTGCCGGGAGAAAAGATAGAAAATACAGCAAGGATCTCTTATGGAAAAGAGAGTAAAGATGCTACAGCTGAAATCCCTGTTATTTCAATCTCAAGTCTAGACCTAGACATAAAACTTCAGGTTGAGGATCTAGGAGGAGATGGATTTGAAAGGGGAGACGGGATAGTAGATGATGGTGAGGAGGCTGAGTATACTATCTCCATAACTAATCCGACACCGGTAAATGCTGTAAATGTATTGGTATCAGATGATTATAAGGGGTTATACCTGTATAAAAATAATTCATATAAATATGTTTCGTCTGATGCAAAAAAATTAACTGGAAATGATTTAAAGGATGGAGTAATTTTGCCTGAAATAAAGGCAGGAGAAACGATAAAGTTAAAATTTATGGTGGGATTCAGCTATGAAGAAAAAAAGGTAGACCAGGATGATACGATTCCAAATGAAGCTTATCTTTCACTTCAAAAAACTTCACTTCTTAAAAGTTTGAGGAGATCAATTGCTCCTATAAATAAAAGTTCCAATAAAGTGGTATTGAAAGTTGCTAAACCTACATATACTCTCTCGAAGGAGATCAGGAATAAGAACGATGAATTTTATCCGGGAGATATAGTAGTTTATGACATCACTCTGGAAAATACTTCTGCAGTTGTTGGAAAAAATATAAAAATAGAGGATAAGGTCAGTGAAATTAAGGCTTTTGAAAGCTGGACATGGGAATCAGGAACATCAAAAACACCTGAATCACTCCTTAAAATCAACCTGAGAAAAGATCTTTCGGAGAATGGAATAGTACTATTGGCTGGAGAAACTAAAAGATATACTGTAGTCGGAAGACTGAAAGACAGCATCTCAAAGGGAGAAGTAGTAAATACAGTAAGAGCAGGAGAAAATTTAGAAGTGCAGGCTGAGGCTACCCTTAAAGTGGAAGAGGCTCAGATAAAGGTAACCAAAACAGCTAAGAAAAAATGGGTTTCCATAGGAGACTTGATCAGCTATAAGATAACTGTTCAAAATTTATCGGGAAATAAAGGAACGGTACTTAAAAATTTAAGTTTAAAAGATATGATGCCTCCTGGATTTAAATATGCCGAAGGATCTGGAAAGGTAGATAGAAATGATGCTGATGTAGATATTAAGGGCAGAACCATTTATTTCAATGATTTAGAGCTTGTAGAAGACAAAAAAATTGAAATAACTTATATTTTGAGAATTGGAACAGGAGTAAAACCTGGATCTTACAAAAATAAAGCATGGGTAGAAAATATGTCTGGAAAAAACCTGTCTAACATCGGTGAAGCCAGTGTGGAAGTTATAAATGATCCGTTATTTAATAGTACGGTAATAATAGGAAAAGTCTTCCATGACAGGGATAATGACGGCTGGCAGGACGATGCCAATGCCTATGACATCAGAGTGGAGACCCTTTCTTCTCAAGACAACTACCTAGATGGTTCTGTAAAAAATGGAGATGAAGAGTGGAGAATTTCTTCAGAGTCTGAAGAATTAATTTTAGGAAACCTTGAAGGAAGGGGAGACGAGAGTGAAAGAGCTCAAAAGGTAATTTTAAGAAGAAGAATAAAAGATCCTAAAAAAATAGGTGATGTCCTGATTAAATCAAAAGAGGGATCAAATATTATTTTAAAATCCACAGGTGAGATTTTAAGAAACCATAGTGGGAATAGAAACCTTACAGGTGTCGATCTAAAAGTAGTCAGAAGAGTAATAAAAGACCCTAAATACAGGGAAGAACTTAAGGATGTTAAGAGTCTTAAAAAAGTAAGGATAGAGAATTTTATAGAACCTATATATTTTGATTCAGCATATGCCGATATCAGAGATAGTGAAAATGAAAAATTAAAACAATATCTGGAAAAATCGAGTAATAAAAAGAATCTTAAATTAATAATTGTAGGTTATACTGATTCTCAAAGACTTTCTAAAAGAGCAGAGTATAAAAACAATTATGAGTTGTCTATTGCAAGAGCTAATACTTTAAAAGACTACCTTTCAATGAAGTTAGATCTTTCGGAAGAGATCTTTGCTATAGAGGGAAAAGGTGCTGAAAATCCTAAAGGAAGCAATAGAACAAGCAGTGGAAGACAGCTTAACAGAAGAACGGAGATCGTTATAGAGTATGATGAGGAAGTCATGAAACAAATACCTTTAAAGATAGATGAAAGTGACTACTTTGAAGAGATAGAGATAAGAAATAACGGGATTTTAGAAGAGGGAATTCCAGGGGTAAGACTTGCCACAGTGGAAGGATTAGTAATTGAAACCGATCAGTTTGGAAGATATCATGTAGACGGCATAGATGATATCCCGGATAGGGGTAAAAACTTTATTATTAAAGTAGATAAGGTTACCCTGCCTTCAGGGACAGAGTTTACTACAGAAAATCCAAGGGTAAAAACTCTTACCAAGGTTATGGAAAAGTTTAACTTCGGAGTAAAAATTCCCAAAGTAAAAAGAAGAGTTAAGGAAAAAGAGATAAAAGTAAGAATTGGAAGTGTATTCTTTCCAACAGATAAATGGAATATAAGAGAGGATCAGATAGATAACCTAAAAAAAATATCATTGCTCCTTACTGAGTATAGGGGTGGAGTTATTGTGGTAGAAGGAAATACTGACAGCCGGGCATCAAATAAATATAATGAGATTCTGGCACTAAAAAGAGCAAAATCTATTGAGAAAGAGTTGGAAAAAATAATGGGGAAAGATATGATTTCTAATGTAAAAATTGTTACAGACCTCTCTGGAGGTGAAAGATAATGAATAAAAAAAGAATATTTATGGCTGTTATCTTTCTTATGTTATTGGGAGTATATGCTTTAGCGGAAACCGTTGTTTCTACACAGGGAGATTTTGAGGAATCTCCCGTTGAAAAACAACTTCCCTATAATGTGGAATTGATATCAAATGGTGAGGAAAAGCCAGTGATAGAAAATAATACTTTTGAAGGAATGAAGCAGAATAGAAGAACAGATGTGATATACAGAAACAGGATAAAGCTTGAAAATAACAAGGGTCTTTTATGGGCTGTTGTAGACCCGGTGACAATATCTCCTAAGCTGAATATTACTTCTGAAAGGGGAGAAATAGTTCCAGGGATGGAAAGCTGGTTTAAAATTTATACCAACTACAGTGAATTTATAAAAAAATGGGAAATAGAGATATACAAAAGAGGTGAAGATACCCCTTTTATAAATATTGAAGGAACTGATATTGATTTTTCTAAAAAAATATTATGGACTCCTCCTAAGGAATTTTTTCCCGGGGATGAGATTGAATATAGGGTTAAAGTCTGGGATGGACAGGGTAATTTTGATGAAACTTTATTGAAATCTATGGAAGTTGTTACAGAAGAAAGATGGGAAAAGAACACCCCGGCAGAGGAAAAAGGTAAAAGAAGAAAAGAGGGAGGAGAAATTTATGGAAGAAGTGCCCTCCTCATTCATAATATTCCTTTAGATGCTGCTAAGGTAAGGTTTTATGGCCGTGATTTTGAAGAAGATATGAAACTTTACTTGGGGAAAAAAGAGATCCCTGTTGATAAAAATGGGAAATTTGCCTTTGAAGAACATTTTTCTCCAGGAGCTCATATTTTGGATCTTAGAATTATCGATAAAGAGGAAGTATTTCACTATCCATTGGAGATAGAGGTTCCGGATAAATATAATTTTATTGTGGGGATCGCCGATGTAAAGAGCGGAAAATATAATGTTTCCGGAAACGATGAGATCCTTTCAAAGGACCATCATTATGATGAATCTTTTTATACCGATGGCAGAGTGGCTTTTTATTCTAAAAACAGATATAAAAAATACCTCCTTACTGCCCATATGGATACCAGGGAAGATGAACTGAAAAATATATTCAGCAATTTGGATGAAAGGGATAATAGAAGTGTCTTCAGGGATATACAGAGGGACATGTATTACACAACTTATGGGGATGAATCTACAACCTACAGTGATGTTAATACCCAGGGGAAACTTTATCTGAAGTTGGAGTGGGATAAAAATAACTTTATATGGGGGAACTATAACACCGGATTTACGGGGACTGAATTTGCCAACTATAACAGAAGTCTTTATGGGGCAAAATTAGATTTGAGAAGCAGAAAAAGTACCCCATGGGGAGAAGATAAAAATAGTTTAAAAGCCTTTATCTCTCAGCCGGGGACAATATTTGCCCATGATTCATTTTTAGGAACTGGGGGAAGTCTCTACTACCTGAAGCATACAGATATGGTAGTCGGAAGTGAAAAAGTCTGGGTGGAGATAAAGGATAAAAAAACCGGTCTGGTAGTGGAAAACCTATACCTTACAGGTGGAGAAGACTATGAAATAGAATATTTCCAGGGGAGGATAATCCTTTCAAGACCCCTTATGCAAATAGTAAAGGATGGACAGGATGGTTCTATAATAAAAGATGACCCTTTAGACGGGAAGGAAGCCTATCTGAGAACCGATTATGAATTTTATTCTACAGGAACAGTTGATGATGACCTTTCCGGCGGGATAAGAGGGGGAACCTGGGTTAATGAGGGAATTTATGCAGGGGGAACCTATGTAGAGGGAAATGACAATGATTTAGATTATACTCTCAAGGAAGCCGACATGATTCTCAGAAAAACTAGAGATACTTTTTTGAGATTGGAAGTAGCAGAGAGTGAAGGACGGGAATCCGGAAGCAAGTTCTACTCCGACGACGGAGGACTCTCATTTAGAGAAATAAATGAAAATGAAAAAAATCAAAGCGGAAAAGCTTACTCAGTGAAGGGGAAAACCAGATTATCAGATCTGAGTGAAGGGCTCAGTGATAATGTACTTGCTGAAGGCTGGTACAGAAAAAAAGAAAAAGGATTTTCAACTTCAAGTCTTGAGGATGACCGGGAAGAACTTAATTATGGAGCTAAGGCTACCTATCAGTATTCTAAAAAACTGAAATTGAAGTTTTATTATGATTATTCAGAAGCTGTTACCGATGAAAAAGAAGAGGAAAAAAACTTAGGAGCAGCAGCTTACTACAGATATGAAAAACTTCTCCTAAGTACAGAACTTAAGGGAAACCATGAAGAGGATGCAGATGAAAAGGGAGACGGATTTCTTGGAGGAATCAAGGGAGAATATTTCTTTACTCCTTCGACTTCCCTGTATACAGCTCTCCAGGGAACCCTCTATAAAGATGGGGATTATGAAACAAATGATATGATAACCCTAGGTGGAAAGACAAAGTTAGGAGATAAACTGAGGGTTGATTTAGAGTCAAGTCAGGGATCCAGAGGAGATTCTGTTCAGGCAGGATTGGACTATTCCTTTGGACAAAATCATGATATGTATGTGAACTACCTCATGTCTGAAGATGAAGGTGAAAGGGGAAAAACTCTCACCTTCGGACAAAAAGCTAAAATGGGCGAAAGATACAATGTCTATCAGGAAAATCAATTTGTTAACAGCGATGCAGATGGAAATGGATTAATTCAAAGTTATGGGCTGGACTTTGATGCTACAAAAAAGCTCAGAACAGGAATTTCCTACCAACAGGGAGACCTCGATAAAAAAGATGATGTAATAAGAAGACGTAGTGTGAGTCTTTTTTCGTCCTATGATGCCAGAGTGATCTTCTTAAGAAATAAATTGGAATATAGAAGAGATAAAGGGCAGGATGAAAAGAAACATCAGTGGCTTACAGCCAATAGATTGAAATATGTTTTCAACAATGAATGGACCTTTCAGGGTAAGGGAAATTTTTCTTACACAGAAGACGAAGTTTCCAATAAAAATGATGCAAGATTTGCAGAACTCAGTATTGGTGCAGCCTATAGACCTGTATGGAGTGACAGGTTGAATATAATCAGTAAATACACTTATTTATATGATCTTCCTAGCGAGGGACAGGATGAATCTGTTAACGATGAAAAAGCGCATATTTTTGCAATTGAAGAGATATATGATCTCAATGAAAAATGGAGTTTAGGAGGAAAAGTAGCCTATAAAAGATCTATGCTCAGAGAGGGCAGAGATGATGGGAACTGGTTTAGCAACTCTACGGAACTCTATGCTGTGAAAGGCCTTTACCACATTATTAAAAAATGGGATATTATGGGAGAGTACCACTGGCTTGTATCCAGAGATGCAGAGGATATGTCAGAGGGATGTCTTGTTTCTGTTCAATATCATGTTAATAATAATATGAAGGTTGGAGTAGGATATAACTTTACTTCTTTTGATGATGATCTGACAAAGAGGGATTATGACGCAAAGGGATGGTTTATAAACTTTATAGGAAAACTTTAAAAAAAGGAGGAGCTCGGCTCCTCCTTTTTGATATTGGATTACTTCTCCTCTATTTTCAATGAAAATCTTCCTAAATTATCTATTATCTCAAAGATTAAAATAGCTGCCAGTTTAGAGGTGATATTTCCAGAATCATATCTTGGAGATACCTCGGCTATATCAAAACTAACTGTTTTTCCAGTACCTGCAATATGCCTTATAAGTTCCCTGCCGGATTTTGGATGGATCCCAAAGGGCTGGGGTGCACTTACTCCGGGAGCATATGCAGATGAAAATACATCTGTACATACGGTTACATATATATGATCATTTTCCTCTATAAACATATTTAACTTATTTTTTACTTCCAGTTCCTTATAGTCATTGATATCCCGGGCTAAGATATACTGAGCTCCAAATTTATCAGCTGTTTTAAAGAGGGATCTTGTATTTCCGTATTTTTGAATTCCCAATACAAAGTAGGAGAAATCTAATTCCCGCTCTTTACACTGGTTAGCTATCTGTAAAAACATGGTACCAGAACTAGTCTGTTCCTCATAAGGTCTCATGTCAAAATGTGCATCGAAGTTTATTATCCCGATTTTCGGTTTCTTCTGGTATCTGGATACCACATCTAAGATTCCATTATAAGTACCAAAAGCCACCTCATGTCCCCCTCCTAAGACTATTGGAAACATCCCCAAGGCTATGATCTTGGATACTGCTGTAGAAAGGGCTTTTTGAGCACCTTCTAAATCTTCATCTATACAAAATATGTTTCCAGCATCGTAGAGGGTTACATCTTCCCTGGTTTTAGGGAAATTACACATCTCACGACGTATGGAATTGGGACCTTCTGCAGCTCCTACATTTCCCTTATTTCTTTCAATCCCTTCATCACTGGAAAATCCAATAAAACAGACTGCATTTTTAAATTTAAGATCTTCTAAGTTGTCTTCCAGGTCGATCACTTCAATAGTCTGATGCCATCTGAGAGAATCAGGATCCTGTCCGTCAATTCGTCCCGTCCATACATTTTTTTTTACCCTTCGGTAGTTTCTAAAAAATTCCTTATTTATATATTTATATTTCTTTAAAGATTCCAATTTTTCTTTCCTCCTAATGCCTGTGGCAAACTGTATGGATAATTCATGAATTACCTCTTAGTAAATTCAAACTATTTTTCTAACAAAAGTTTACTCTATTTTTCATTAAAAATCAATTTTTAACTGACATATTTATTTTCACTATTAATGTAGAAATCGTGTTATTTTAGCACTATTCGGTTGACTTTCATATTTAAATAGAGTAATAAAGGAGTAGCAAAGAAATACGAGGGGGGAAAAATGTCAAAGATATTAATTGAAAATCAAAAATTGTCCATAGAGGATATAGTAAATGTAGCCAGATTTAACTTTAAGGTGAAATTAGGTGATAGTGCAAAAGAGAGGATAAATACAGCCCGGGCTGTGGTGGATAAATTTGTTGCTGAAGGGAAGGTATCTTATGGTATCACAACTGGATTTGGTAAATTTTCCGATGTAGTTATCTCAAAGGAAGAGACAAATGACCTCCAGAGAAATCTTATCATCAGTCACGCTTGCGGAGTAGGAGAACCATTTGCTGAAGAGATCGTAAGAGCCATGATGGTCCTTCGTGTAAATTCATTGACAAAGGGGAATTCCGGTATCAGATTGTTAACTGTAGAAAAATTAATAGAACTTTTAAATAAAGAGGTACATCCGGTAATTCCTGAAAAGGGATCTCTGGGAGCTTCGGGAGACTTGGCACCCCTATCACATATGGTATTAACTATGCTTGGATTAGGAGAGGCTTTCTATAAGGGTGAAAGGATGGATAGTGTTAAAGCCCTTGAGCTGGCAGGGATAGAACCACTGCCATACTTGACTTCTAAAGAGGGATTAGCATTGATTAACGGGACTCAGGCTATGACAGCTGTGGGAGTTTTGACTATCTATGACGCATTGAACTTATCTAAGATAGCTGATATTGCAGGAGCACTGACTATGGAGGCTCTTACTGGAATAAAATGTGCATTGGATCCTAGGGTACACAAAGTTAGGGGTCACAGCGGTCAGATAGATACTGCTAAAAACCTTTTAAACTTAATAGATGGAAGTAAGATGATTACCAAACAGGGAGATTTAAGAGTTCAGGATGCATATGCCCTGAGATGTATGCCGCAAATCCATGGTGCAAGTAAGGATGCCCTTAGATTCATAAAGGAAAAAATAGAGATAGAGGTAAATGCTGTGACAGACAATCCGTTGATCTTCCCTGAAACAGAGGAATCTATCTCAGCAGGAAACTTTCATGGACAGCCTATGGCGCTGCCACTGGATTATATGGGAATAGCACTGGCAGAATTAGCCAATGTTTCTGAAAGAAGACTGGAAAGACTGGTAAATCCCGCTTTAAGCAATGGACTGCCGGCATTTTTAACTAAATTTGGAGGGGTGCATTCTGGATTTATGATCGTTCAGTACAGTGCTGCCTCGGTGGTATCGGAAAATAAAGTGTTAGCTCATCCTGCCTCGGTGGATTCTATCCCGTCTTCTGCAAACCAGGAGGATCATGTATCTATGGGAACAATTGCAGGAAGAAAGGCCAGAGAGATCATGAAAAATGCAAGACATGTGATAGCTATGGAGATCTTAGGAGCTTGTCAGGCTATCGACTTGAGAGAGGAAAATTTCCTAGGTAGGGGAACTGAAATTGCCTATAATTTTATCAGGGAAGACGTAAAATTTGTCAATGAAGATGTGGTTATGTATAAATATATAAATAAGTGCTATGAACTAATTTCTAATAAAGAGATGATAGACAGGGTAGAGGAAGTAGTGGGGGAACTATTATAATTTTTAATAAAAAACAAGGGTAAAAAAAATTTATAACTAATAAAAGGAGAGAATCATAATGTTTACAAATAACGACATAAAAGATGCAATGACTATAAAATTAACCGATATACCAAAGGAAACTCCTAAATTTGATTCTAAATACAGAAGAGCTCCTAAAAGAAGTCTTACACTGTCTCAAGATGAGGTAGAATTAGCTATAAAAAATGCGTTGAGATATATACCAGAGGAATTTCATGCTGAATTAGCACCTGAATTTTTGGAAGAATTATATGAAACTGGAAGAATTTACGGGTATAGGTTTAGACCAGAAGGTAGATTATCCGGGAAATCTATCGATGAGTATAAAGGGAAATGTATGGAAGGTAAAGCATTCCAGGTAATGATGGATAACAACTTAGATTTTGATATCTGTTTATATCCCTATGAACTGGTAACTTACGGGGAAACCGGGCAGGTATGCCAGAACTGGATGCAGTATCAGTTAATTAAAAGATATTTGGAAGAGTTAACTCAAGACCAGACTTTAGTGATTCAGTCCGGGCATCCAATGGGATTATTCAGGTCCCATCCTTCTGCTCCTAGAACTATTATTACAAATGCACTTATGGTAGGGATGTTTGACGACGATGAAAACTATATCAGGGCAGCGGCATTAGGAGTAGCAAACTATGGTCAAATGACTGCCGGTGGATGGATGTATATAGGGCCTCAAGGGATAGTTCATGGGACTTATTCCACTATCTTAAATGCAGGTAGATTATTTTTAGGAGTACCTCAGGATGGAGACCTGAAAGGTAAACTGTTTGTAACTTCCGGATTAGGAGGAATGTCAGGAGCCCAGGGTAAAGCTGTTGAGATTGCAAATGGTGTGGGAATAATAGCAGAGGTAGATTATTCAAGGATAGAAACTAGACATTCCCAGGGGTGGGTATCCAGTATAGCTAGTTCTCCTAAGGAGGCTTTTGATCAGGTAGAAGCTTATTTTAAAGCGGAAAAGCCTGCTGCAATAGCATTCCATGGAAATATCGTGGACTTATTGGAATATGCTGCAGATAATAATATAAATATTGATCTACTGTCTGACCAGACTTCTTGTCATGCAGTTTATGACGGTGGGTACTGCCCGCAGGGAATTTCTTTTGAAGAGAGAACCAGGCTGTTAGCAGAGGATAAAGATAAATTTATAGAATTGGTAAATACTACACTGGTAAGTCACTACAATGTGATAAAAAGATTGACTGAACAAGGTACGTATTTCTTTGACTATGGAAATGCTTTCTTAAAATCTGTCTATGATGCCGGGGTAAAAGAGATCTCTAAAAATGGCAGGGACGATAAAGGCGGGTTCATCTATCCTTCATATGTAGAAGATGTATTGGGACCTGAGTTATTTGATTACGGGTACGGGCCATTTAGATGGGTCTGCCTGAGCGGAAAAAAAGAAGATCTTTTAAAAACAGATGCAGCTGCTATGAGCTGTATCGATCCTAACAGAAGATACCAGGACAGAGATAACTATATCTGGGTAAGAGACGCCGATAAAAATGGATTAGTAGTAGGAACCCAGGCCAGAATCCTGTACCAGGATGCCATGGGAAGAACCAACATTGCATTGAAATTCAATGAAATGGTAAGAAATGGAGAGGTCGGTCCTATCATGCTTGGACGTGATCATCATGATGTATCAGGAACAGACTCACCCTTTAGAGAAACTTCTAATATCAAGGATGGATCAAATATAATGGCAGATATGGCTACCCATTGTTTTGCCGGAAATGCGGCTCGTGGAATGAGTTTAATAGCTCTTCACAATGGTGGAGGAGTAGGTATAGGAAAATCCATCAACGGTGGATTTGGAATGGTGTTAGACGGGTCTAAGAGAGTCGACGACATCCTGTATCAGGCTATGCCGTGGGATGTAATGGGAGGAGTGGCCAGACGTGCTTGGGCTAGAAATAAGAACTCCATCACTACATCTATGGAATACAATAAAAATAATGTAGGAACGGACCATATTACCCTGCCTTATATTCCAAATGAAGATTTGATTAAAAATTTAGTAGCTAAGAAATTTAACTAGAATTTAGAGAGGCAGATCCTAATGGGGTCTGCCTCTTTTTAGATTCTTTCACTCTTCTTTTTTATGGTTTCTCTTCCAAAAAAGAAACCAAAGCAGTAATGATTAACACTTTTAAAATCCGAAGTTTATAGTCGTTCCGCTTCGGCAGTAGTGTTTCTCAATGACGATTGTGACAGAGGTTATTGCTTCGTCTTCCCCATTTAGGGGAAAACATAACGAGGAAGTGTAAGAAACCTTCTTGATTTTCTTTCCCCCTTATCTTGTATCAAGACAAGAAAGGGGCCGTATCAAGGGCGGAATCCTTGGAACTTTCTTCTTACTCCTTCCTTATTGGCGTTTTCTCTAATAATAGAGAAAACTATAGCGATTCTCCGAAGAAAAATGAAAATTATTTTTAAATGCCAGGGAGAAAGGAATATGTTATCGTACGGGTAATTCATGAATTACCCCCTACATAAATTTAAAATACTTTCTCTTGGTTTTAACCCAAAAACAAAAATCCAGCGATCATCAGAGTTTCTTCCGTGTATGCGACAGCATCAGTGTTCGATTTCTTTTAAATCCTTTGAACACGGATCTCTTTGAGATACACTGAAAACCCTTTAATCTACACAGATAAAAATCTTTTTTCTTTGTTCACTTAAATATTCCATAAGAATGAGGAGGTTTCTTGAATGTGCCCGTCTGCTGTTTTTGTATGATAATGTTTTTTAATTGACAAAAGAAAAAATAACTAGTATATTGAAAAAGTTACAAGAAATAATAAGGGGAGGTGATTTAAATATGGAAACTGCAATAATAGGACTATAATTTAAGCAGAAAATAATATATCACTGTTTTATTATAGCCTTAATTTACCTAAAATAAATTAATATGAGGTGAGTGATATTTTGAATAAAATAAATATAACAAATTTAAGTTTTTCCTATGAAAATCCCTATAAGGAGATATTCAGTAAGTTAAATATAGAGATCGATACATCCTGGAAAACTATAATTTATGGGAAAAACGGCAGAGGAAAGAGTACACTGTTAAAGTTAATAGATGGTGAACTGATTAAAGATGGCGGGGAAATAAAGTGTGATAAAACATTTTTTAATTTTTCTTTCCAGCAGAAAGTAAATGAGAGTACCAGGGTATTGGACTTTATTAAAGATAACCTGGGGCCTTATAAACTCTATGAAGATGAGATGGAAAAATTATTATTAGATCCAACCCAGGATAACTTGATTAAATACGGGGAAGTCGAGGAAAAATACAGAGAATTAGACGGTTACCAAATTGAAAGTTTAATAGAAAAAGAGCTATTGAATATAAATTTGGACCTCGATATTTTAAATCGGTTTTACAACTCCTTGAGCGGGGGAGAAAAAACGAAGATACAGTTAATCTCATTATTTTTGAAGAAAAACAGTTTTCCCCTGATAGATGAACCTACAAATCATCTGGATATTGAATCCAGAAAATTAATAGGACAGTATCTAAAAAATCAGAAGAGAGGTTTCATCTGTATATCTCATGACAGGAAGTTTTTGAATACGGTAGGAGATCATATCCTTCATCTGCACAGCAGAAGGGAAGCTAAGATCTATAACACAACATTCTTTAAGTTTGAAGAAAATTATCTGAAGTTATTAGAGAGTGAGCAAAAGAAAAATATTTTACTTAAAAATCAGATAAACAGGGATAAGGAAAGTTTGAAACAAAAAGAAAATTGGGCAGCATCCACCGAAGATAAGAAGCGTGGTGCTTTAGACAAAGGTTTTCAAGGCAGAAAGGCTGCAAAAATGATGAAAACAGCTAAAAGTTATGAAAGAAAATATTTAGATAAGATAGATGATAAAGAAAAATTAGTCCAGTTTTTTGAGAAAGAATATGAGATTAAATTTAAAGATATTAAGCTGCTGCCTCAAAAAGTTTTAAGGGTGGATAATCTGAATATCAGCTATGCAGATAAAAAAATCATATCAAATTTATCATTTAGTATAGACCGTGGTGAAAGAGTAGCAATTATTGGCCCCAATGGGAGCGGGAAAACAAGTATTATTAAAGCTGTTTTAAACCAGATAAAATTTACAGGGAATATATTTATCGATCCGAGAATAAATATAGGTTATCTTCCCCAGGAGCTTCTGCCGAAAGACATGACCTTGGAAGAGTTCCTGATGGATTTAAATATCGACATTAAGTCATTTACTCCTTTTTTAGCTGCTTTTGATATCCGGGGTAACCTGCTCGGCAAAGATACTTCCCTCCTCAGTCAGGGGGAAACCAGAAAGCTGTATATGGCTTTAAATATCTATTTAGAGAAAGATTTTTTTTTATGGGATGAGCCGTTAAATTTTCTGGATCTCCATACCCGCACAAGAATTGAAAAAGCCATATTAAAATATAATCCGACTATTTTATTTATAGAGCACGATGATCTGTTTGTAGAAAGAATAGCAAATAAGGTTATTACTTTGAAAGGGAATTAAGAGGCTGAATCAGTATAGAATGAAAGAAAGATGGGTAAAATTTTAAACAATTAAAAGATGAAGAGAAAAGCAAAAAAATAGAGAATCATTACATAGCTTTAATAAAAAAAAAGTAGCCTAGGCTACTTTTTTTTACTATCCTATTGAGACAGCCTCTTTAAAAAAAGATCTCACTTATAGCCTGAGCTAACTCCTCCACATCTACATCTAAGTTTAGACTTTCTTTCAGATGTTTTACTTTTTCAATTTCAACCAGGTATTTTTTATCGGCTTTTTGGGCTTCTTGAGATCCGTTATTTTTTAAATTTTCAATCCCTGCCTCTGTGATTAAAACATCTAAAAAACCTTGTCCGTAGTTTTCAAATTTCTGGTTGCCTATCCCCTTAATCTTTAACATCTCCCACCTGTTGGTAGGTTTTTTGTCTGCCAGTTCCATTAAAGTTACATCGGACAAAAGGACGTATGGAGCTATTCCTTCTTTTTCTGCTATCTTACGCCGTACCTCATTTAACCTTTCAAAGACAGGATTTTCATAATAATCAAAGGATACAACTTCATTTTTCTTTCGGAGAACCTTGATATTTCCACTGAGTACATCAAATGATTTTTCATTTAATTTAAGCACAGGATATGATCCTGCCGTTTGATCTATATATCCTTCGGAGATGAGGTAGTTGATAAATTCCTCCAGCAGGTTTTTGTCGTAATCTTTAAAAATTCCAAAGGTTGAGATCTTATCCAGACCCTTTCTTGTGATTTTATCACTTGTCTCTCCCAACAGGAGGCGGATAACCATCCTGACACCTACATTTTCCCTGGATCTGCCGATACATGAGAGGACCTTTTGTGCATCCACAGTATTATTTTCCACATCCTTTAGACCGGTACAGTTACTGCAGTTCCCGCAGTAATTTTTGATCCTCCTGTCACCAAAATACTTCAATGTATATTCCCTCAGGCAGGATTTTATCTCGGTATAGGCTACCATCTTATCCAATTTTTTCAGTTTATCCCTCTTTAATACCGGAGAAAGATCTTTATTCATGTCTATAAAAAATTCTTGTGTACCGATATCTTCAGGGTAAAACATCAAGATACATTCAGCCTGCCCCCCGTCACGACCGCCACGGCCGGCCTCCTGATAGTAGCTTTCGATATCTTTGGGTATATTCCGGTGGATAACAAATCTTACATTGGATTTATCTATCCCCATCCCAAAGGCATTGGTGGCAATCATAACTCTGATATCACCGGTTATAAATTTATTTTGAAATTTTTTACGCTCATCGTCGGTAAGCCCTGCATGATATTTTCCCACGCTGAAATGCTTCAATCTCAAATAAGCATACAGGTTGTCCACTTCTTTTCGTGTAGAAGCGTAGATGATTCCGGGAGCTTTTCTATGGGTGTCCAAATAATCCACTAAAAATGATTCTGCATCTTCATTTTTTACAACTTTAAAAAATAAATTCTTCCGGTCAAACCCTCCTACAAATATTTTGGGGTTCCTCATCTCCAACAGATCTATGATATCTTCCTTTACCTTTGGGGTAGCTGTAGCCGTAAATGCCGTTATCTGTATATTCTGATCCAGTTTTTCAATAAATTTAGGGATTTCCAGATAAGATTTTCTGAAATCATGTCCCCATTGGGATATACAGTGGGCTTCATCTACAGCCACCATTCCTATCTGGAGAGAGGTCAGCAGGTTTATAAATTTAGCATTGAGGAGTCTTTCGGGAGCAATATACAGGAGTTTTAGTTTATGCTGCCGCAACTGCCTGATTATATCTACATATTCTTCCTTTGAGAGGGAACTGTTTATAAAAGCTGAAGGGATATTGGATATCTTCAGGGTATCTACCTGATCTTTCATGAGGGAGATCAGGGGGGAGATAACTATGGTAAGTTTAGGAGACAGCAGTGCCGGAATCTGATAACAGATAGATTTTCCGCTGCCAGTTGGAATTATCCCCAAAAGATTTCTTCCATCCAAAATAGAGGAGACTATCTCCTCTTGGCTGGTTCTGAATTTTTTATATCCAAAATATTGAAACAATATTTTCTCAGCTTTCTTTAACATAATCTACCTCTTTTATTACTTTATATTTTTTTAAAACTAACTTTTTTTGTCACGAATTACACAAATGATATGCTTTACTGCTATAACACAGAAGTTTTTTTGTTTTTAAGTTAAGACCTTCAATCTGAAGTTTATAGTCGTTCCGCTTCAGCAGTAGTGTTTCTACAATGACAATTGTGACTTACTTACAAAGACAATTATAAACCTTCTTGACTTTCTTTCGTCTATTTCTTGTGTCAAGACAAGAAACAGACCCGTATTAAAGATGGAATCTTTAGAATCTTTTACCATTTAGACGTACTTTCCCTTGATATTGAAAAAATCATATTTAATAAATCTAATTTTGATACTCGTAAATAGACAAAAGGTTAAAATCTAAGGGTGTCACCCTTAACGGACTCTGTTTCTTTTGGTGAGCAAAAGAAACAGAGGAAAGAAAAGCTCAAATTTTGAAAATAGCTTCTGAGTAGAGATAAAATAACTACGAGCTTTCGGGCTACAGTCCTCACTACGTTGCGGGACTTAGTTTGTATATCGCTCTTAGTAGGGTAATCATTGTGAAAGTAGCATAGCCTTCAAAATTAAAAATTTAAGCGAAGTTTATAGTCGTTCCGCTTCAGCAGTAATGTTTCTACAATGACGATTGAGACTTACTTATAAAGACAATTATAAACCTTCTTGACTTTCTTTGGTTCGTTTCTTGTGTTAAGATAAGAAATGAACCCGTATTAAAGAGGGACTCTTTAGAACCTATCTTTTCAACGCAGAGACACAGAGTCTTCTGAGGTTCACTGAGTTAATTCTTTTGTTTCTTGGTTAGAACATAAAAAACTGTGATTATCTCCATATTATCCATGTATGTATCCATACATCCGCGTTCTATTTCTTTTCTTTAAATCTTTATAAATTAGAGTTAATTTGTGTAATTCGTGACTATTTTTTATTTTTCTTTATTAGGCAAGCACAAGGCGTTATTATTATTATTTATCAATTATTTCTGTTTTATGCATGTGGACATCCATTTGCGGGAATGGTATAGTTATATTATTTTCATCAAACTTAAGTTTAGCTGACTCCATAACATCATAGTACACTTCCCAATAATCTTCAGATTTACACCATACTCTAAAGGTAAGGTTTACCGAACTATTAGCTAACTCCCTCAACCTGATGGTCTTATCGATTTGCTGTGAAATCTTAGGATGAGATTCTGAAATTTCCGTCAATATTTTTATAGCTTTTTTAAAATCATCGTCATAAGAAATTCCAAATAAAAGATCCACCCTTCTCATCTTGTTCTTTGTATAGTTTATAATTTGATGGGAAGCTGCCAGCCCATTTGGGACTAAAACCCTTTTGTTATCGATGGTATTGAGTGTTGTAGCAAAAACATTTATCCCGTGGACACTTCCTCCTTGTCCGTCTATTTCTATAAAATCACCGATCTCATAGGCTTTAAATACTATTATGATGATTCCTCCGGCAAAATTTGCCAGAGTATCTTTCAGAGCTAAACCAATTCCCAGAACTGCTCCCCCTAAAAGTCCTACAAAAGCAGTCTGCTTTACACCCATTATTAAAAGTGCAATCATAATTGCTGCAAAATTTAAGGATAATTTCAGGATCGATCTGGAAAAAGTCTGGAGCGACTTATTGGAATCTTTTCCATTCAGCTGGTCATATTTTTTCATCAGAATCTTTATAATTTTTCTACAGACCATAAATACCAAAACCGCAATAATTGCACGTACGGTAAATAAAATAAATTTTTCGATAAGCACTGCAAATCTGTCGGTATCGGTGAGAAGCTCATATATTTTATTTAAAAGTGTATCTTTTTCAGTCATTATCTTTCCTCCCTAATTGTTCTTGCTATTCTGAATCCATAATATATATCCTTGGTATTAGGAGACAGTTCATCTCTAAAAGTCAGCTGGGTATCACTCATTATACTGTTAAATGACCCTCCCCGGAGGATTTTTAACGATCCATTTTTAGGACCTACACTGTTGATCCTCTCTATTCCTGAATAAACACCACTATTGTCATTTATCCACTCCCAGACATTTCCGCTCATATCATAAATTCCCAATTCATTGGGCATTTTTGTGGCTACTTCATGGGTTTTACCCTTTGAATTTTCAGAGTACCAGCCTACTGCGCCTACATCATTAGATCCGCTGAATAGGGTAGGTTTGGATCTTACCCCTCCCTTCCCGGCGAATTCCCATTCAATCTCAGTTGGCAGTCTATATCCCATAACTTTAGTTATATCCCGGGTTTTATTCCCATGGGAATCAATAAGATTTCCGTCGGAATCATAGGCCGGCGGCAGGTTTTCTTTTTGGGATAACCAGTTTAAAAAACCTATGGTATCGAACCAGGTCAGGTTGATAACAGGTCTGGTCTTACGTCCCCATCCATTATCATCTACAAGAGGCAGTTTCATATCTCTGGTATATTGATCGTAGATATCAAATGTTACCGGTGTTTTTCCAATAAGGTAGTCATATTCAATGAAGGCATCCTGTACAGGAGAGGAAAATTTCCACAATTGCCCGGTCTGGTCTCCCAATATAAAGGATCCTCTTTCTACCTTAACTGTATCTATATCTTTTCTGGAAACGGTCTCAAATTCAAAAGTAAAATCATTTTTTAACTTGTTTTCATCTATTCCCACAATGGATTTTTTTAGTCTTACCTTATATTTTGAATTTAACTTCAGCGGATGGGCCGGAATAAAATGCAGGGATTTAGAATTTTTATCATAGGTAATCATACCTTGAATGGGTTTACCATTCAATAAAATTTCTAAACCATTCCTATAGTCTTTAACTTCTGTATTTAACTCAACCTCTATCTCGGTGTTTAAATTTATAGTTTCCTTTACTGGATAGTATGAAACTACACTGAACTTTTTAGGCTCTTCAGAATTATAGGTAATATAGTTGGAATATTCTCCCTTATAGGCAGCTCTGATCTTGTAGTTACCCGGATTTTTCGTAGTTAATGCTGCGGATTCAGATATATTTTTCCCCTGAATGTCCACTAATATAAAATCATTTATTTTACGGTTAAGTCCATTCTGGTCCTTCCCCTCCAGGGTAAAGGTTATTTTATCTACTCCATTAGCAAGAACCTTAACCTTATCTGATTTTAAATTTAAAGCATTAATTTTTTCATATGCAGTTATTTTGCCCTTCTCGCTTTCAAATTTTCCAGACCTGGCAACAACGGTATATTCCCCTGTTTTTTTTGTTTTAAATACATTGGTTGAAACTTCTTCCCCATCGATATAGAGGGTTACCCTGTCATTCCATTTATTCCCCTGATCATCTGTGGTTCCAATAATTATTTCATCGGTTCCATCAGCCAAGATCCTTGTTTTAGACAGGTATATTCTTAATTTTTTATTTTCTTTTACAAATTTTACTTTGGTTTCAGCTCTGAGACCTCCATAGATCAAAGTTATTTCAAAAGTTTTATTCTCACTGGATCGCAGGACAAATTCATTGCTTTCAACCCCGTTAATCAAAAGATTAAGCTCTTTTTTATCGATATTTCTAAGGGGTACACCATTATCATCCTCTATCCTATAGGTAATCTTTATTTCATCCTGCCCATCTGCCAGGGCTGTGGTTTTATTTATCATCAGTTTCATAGATTTTGCTTTAAAATCATCCTGTCCATATGAAAACCCAAACAATATTAATAAGGATAATATTATCCCGATTTTTCTTATATATTTCATACTTGTCTCTCCTATTTAATTTTTTTAAATCCACCATAGAGAAGCCCTCCCTGCCCGTGGCTTCCGCTGGAATATTTAGATCCGTACACATATATATCCCCATGACAAGATTTCATAAGTCTCCGGAGGATCCCCATGGTATTTATTTTTTCGATATAAAACTGGTCCTCTACAGAGAATCTGCCTCCCTTCCAAGTTTTAGAAAGTACCCATGAATTTTGGAGGATGTTTTTTGTATCGGGAATAAAATTTTTATTTCTTATATCTGTCCAAATTTGATATTTTGAATCCCTCCCGGAATTTATGTAGGCATAGGGGGTGGATATAGAAAGGTATTCTCCGTTTAGCCTTTCATCTAACTCTATTAAACTCTCCGATGCTTTAGCTCCATCTCGTAAAAATTTTATAAATTCATAGTTGAGGTCTTTGATATTTTCAAAATTATGAAGGGTTTCAATAAATTTCTTAGATGAATCGATTAATTCCCTGCATCCCTTTATATTCTTAAAAAACTCCTCTTCCCCTGCAATGAGTTCAATATATATAATTTCAAAAAAATCATATAATTCAATGTCTTTAGGGACTTTATTAAATATATCTCTTATTTTATCATATTTTTCTATATTTTGTTGAGGGATTCGTTTTCTGATCTCCTGACTGTCTATATTTATCAGTCTATACCTATCCCTGCTGCGGCTCCCTATATAATTAGCTAGAAGAGCACTTCTGATGGAATCCAGTCCCAGAGCAAGGTTGAAAAACACCTTGATTTCATCAAAATTTAAATCGATCTCTTTAAATTCATAGAATAATATACTGGATATAACCAAAATATAAGCATAGGGATTATCTAAAAGCCTCTCATTTCTTCCTATATTCATATATTTAAATCCCCTCTCCCGACCTATCTTTTCCAGGGCAAACTCCAATACCAGGTCATTTTGAGGTACAATTACCGATATGTCCAGTGGGGATACAGAATCATCCAGGAGTTCTAAAACTTTTTTAATAACCTTTCTGTTATTTTCACTTTTATACTCATTTTCTATATCCAGATGGAGGTTTGGCAGCCCATCCATGGTTTCATAGGAATAAATATTTTTCTCTAACCGGTTTAAAAAATTATGAGTTTCTATATCTCTGCTGTCTAATTTTATCCTTTTGTATTCTGAATCTATTATTGTTTTTTCCAAATATCCCTTGGAATAACTGTGAATTCCATAGGGGCCGTCTGTATTTAATGTGATAATAAAACCTTTTAGATATCCTTTTATCCTGTCTATAAAATCGACTTCAGCTATGGACCCTATCTCCCCTGAGTCGACTAAAAGATAGGAGGTATTTTTTTTAAAATTATCTAAGTAGAAGTCATCTTCTAAAAGAAAATTATTGTATAGATAGATGGAGGTTCCATAATCAAAACTCCCGTTCTCTAAAGTTTTTTCCATATATTTATCGATGATTATATTCATCTGATCATATAATTCATCCCTGTGGACTTCTCCAAATGATTTTAATCTGTCTCCAATCTTGGTATACACCAGATTGTTTAAGGAAGCATCCAGAATATTGGAGAGGAGTTTTTTTGAGATATCTTCATTGGAAATATTCAATTCTCCTAAAAACCCTTGTTTTCTATAATATTCAACTGTTTTTCCCATGAGGCACTGGGAGGCTTCAAAGGTCATAAAGGTCGGTAATATATTCAGTTTATGAATTTTTTTACTTTTTTTTAGGATCAACGGCCAGAATTTATTTAATTCATGCTGAACAAATCCAAAATAGGAATAGATCCTATTTTCCCCCGAATATTCCAAAGTTAAATTTTCTTTAAATTTTATGGCTTCCATCCTGTTGGCAATGAGTACCAAAATTTCCTGGGAGTCTATCCCGCCATTGATCATCTGAATATATTTTTTCTTCAGGAGGGTTGTTTTTCCAGATTTAGTGTCTCCCTCTATAAGTATTTTCATGGTAACCCCCTTATATAATGAAATACAGCCATAATTTTTCTTTAAAATCATCAAAATACTTTATTTTAAATAGAATATTAAAGAAAATAAGAATTACATCTTAATATTATTATGGTCTCTGTAAACGCAAAACATCAATACATAATTAAAACAAACGCTGTGGATTGGTGTTAATTGGTGGCTAAATTTTTTGATTTTTACATATTATTTTACACTATATTTACTGGGATTAATACGATATAATTTTTTTATTTTTATGTAGGATTAACATAGGATCCACGGTATAGTGTTATTGTACATAGTTTAAAACCATAAATTATTTTTAGGAGGTAAGAGAAATGAAGAGAATGAAAATTTTATTGGGGATGTTATTCTTGTTATCTAGTATGTCGTTTGCAACTGGATTTCAGTTTAACTTTGCGGGAAATCAGGTGCCGGAATCTGAAGATGTCAGCGGATTGAGATTGAATTTATTTTATGGAAAGACTGCTAATGTAAGTGGTGTTGACTTTAACCTGGTTGCATTGGGAGAGACTGATAATTTCAAGGGTTTACAATTTGGATTTATAGGGGCTAATAAGGTAAATAATTCATTTACCGGTCTTGGAATGGGTATAGTAAACTTACATAAAGGTGATTCGAAGGGTGTTCTTTGGGGATTGGTTAATATGAGTAATGACGTAAAAGGTGTACAACTTGGAGGTGTTAACTACTCTACTGGAAGAACTACTGTTGACTTTGGTTTAGTTAATATCTCACAAGGTACAACTTTCCAAATGGGATTAGTTAATATGACAGATGATCTTACAGGGGTACAATTAGGTCTAGTGAACATAGCTAAAACTGGATTTTTACCAATATTCCCATTCTTTAATATCGATGGAAGAATATTCTAGAGTTTAGATTTTTATGAAAAAGTGTCTCTAAGTTAATAGAGACACTTTTTTTATTTGTTTAGGCAGCCTATAATTTTTTTTAAATACATAGTATAATACTATAATGTTTAAAATATAAATTAGGAGGACAAAGATGAAAAAAATTAAAATTTTACTGGGAATGATATTTTTAATATCTACCATGGCATTTGCAGAAACTCCATTTCAACTGGGAGTACCTGGGACGAATATGCCGGCAGATCAAAGTGTAAAAGGTGTAAGGCTTAACTTGCTTTATGGTAAAAACACCAATATGAGCGGTTTGGACATAAATATTCTGGCATTAGGTGAAACGAATAATTTTACAGGGGTTCAGTTAAGTCCATTTTGGATTGGAGCTAACAAGGTAAATAATTCATTTACAGGGGTAGGGGTAGGAATAGCAAATATCCACCTGGGACAGTCTACAGGAGTGGTTATAGGTGGAGTTAACTATACTACCAACTTTAACGGTTTACAGTGGGGAATAGTTAACTTTAACCAGAGAAAATCCACGGTTAATTTAGGAGGAATCAATTTCAACCAGGGAGAATCTTTAGTTGATATTGGTTTTGTAAATTATGCTGAAAGAACAACTTTTCAATTGGGAGCTGTCAACTTCACCAATGATTTACAGGGTGTCCAGGTGGGATTTATTAACTTTGCAAAAAATGGTTTCTTCCCGGTTTTTCCATTTTTTAATGTAGATGGCAGGTTGTAAGGGATCTTAAATGATTAAAGTAAAAATTAAAAATAAGTTTGTCTACCTGTAGTAGATAAGCTTATTTTTTTTAGAATATAGAGAATCTTCTTGGATATAATAAAGGATAGGCAGATAAAATTGAGAATATATTCGTATGACATAAAGATCTGAAATAATATTTAATAAAATATTCTGGGAGGTAAAATATGTGTGAATACTCAACATTAGCTGAACCATACAAGATAAAGATGGTAGAAAAAATTAGTCTTATCCCTAAAGAGGAAAGGGAAAAAAGGATAGCGGAAGCAGGGTATAATCAATTTGGATTAAAGGCTGAAGATATCTTTATAGATATTCTCACTGATTCCGGTACTGGTGCCATGAGTGATCATCAATGGTCGGCATTGATGTTAGGGGATGAATCCTATGCAGGAAGCAGGAGTTTTTATCGGCTGGAAAAGTCAGTCCAGAACATCACAGGATATAAATATTTTGTTCCTACCCACCAGGGGAGGGGAGCTGAAAATGTATTGTTTCCCCTTCTGATAAAAGAAGGGCAGGATAGTATATCTAATATGCACTTTGACACAACTAAAGCACATGTGGAACTAAATGGTGGAAGAGCTGTTGACTGTGTGATACCGGAAGCCTATGATACTGGACTAAATCACCCCTTCAAGGGAAATATGGACAATGATCGTTTAGAAAAAATCATCCTGGAAAAAGGTGCAGAAAATATAGCCTTTATCATAATTACCATCACCTGCAACAGTGCCGGAGGACAGCCTGTTTCCCTAAAAAATATAAAAGAAACTAAAAAAATAGCCGATAGATACGGGATTAAAATAATCTTTGATTCTGCCCGATTTGCAGAAAATGCTTATTTCATTCAGAAAAGAGAGGAAGAATACAGACATTGTTCTATCTTGGAGATCGTTCGGGAGGTGTTTTCCTATGGAGATGCCATTACCATGAGTGCTAAAAAAGATGGAATTGTGAATATGGGCGGACTGATAGCCATCAAAGAAGATTTAGAATTATTTAACGGTGTCAGGACCAGGGTCGTTCCCATTGAAGGGTTCCCTACCTATGGAGGGCTTTCAGGGAGAGATATGGATGCTTTAGCCGTTGGATTCACTGAGGTTGTGGAGGAATCATATTTAAGCTCGAGAATAAGACAGGTTGAATATCTTGGAAAACTGCTCTCAGAAGGAGGAGTTCCCATACAAAATCCTGTGGGAGGTCATGCAGTCTTTGTGGATGCCAAGAAATTTTTACCTCATATTCCCTACTATAATTTCCCGGCTCAGGCACTTTGTGTGGAGTTGTATAGGGAAGCCGGTGTGAGAGGAGTGGAAATCGGATCATTTTTATTGGGGAATGATCCCGATACAGGGAAGCAGCTGGAGTCTGCTCTGGAACTGCTGAGATTAACTATCCCCCGAAGGGTATATACCGATAATCATATGGAGGTAGTTGCCAAAGCCCTGATCAATATCTATAAAAGAAGAGATGAAATAAAGGGGTATGAGATTGAGGAAGAACCGGAGATCCTGAGACATTTTACAGCTAAGCTGAAACCGGTAGAATAATAATAAAAAAACTGTAAATTTAAAGAATTAAATTTACAGTTTTTTTTATTTATAAATATTATTTACTGTTATTTATTTTCAGAGGGTAAAACTGTCTTATGTGAGATTTTATTTCATATTTTAAATGTGTCTTTAATAAAAAAACATTAAAACTTTAAATTGAATTGATATAGTATCTTAATAAAGATACTATATCATTACTTTATAGCAAAGTTTTAAGCATGAGTATATTATAATATAATAACAACTTTGTTTTAAATATATATTGTAATAATGATAATAGTGTGGTACGATATACACCATATATCAGAAACTGATGTAATTTTATAAAAATAATAGAGGCAAAGCAGGGTAAATCTTGTGACGCAAAACTATAGGGCCTTTAAAATGGCAGCCAGTTGCAGATCTTTTAAGGGTCTGTATTTTTTTTTTGAAAAAAATAACGGAATCAGTCAACAAATATATAGAATAGCACCCATTGGATAAAGACATAATAAAAATAAAGTAAGAGGAGAATAAATATGAAAATTGAAAATTATGGAAGACTTGTCAAACGAAGGTATAAAACAATAATGACTATTACCGTTGCGGCTATAATAACACTATTATTAAATTCTTGTTTTTCGTCTGGAGAACCTGCCGGAAAAACAGGATCTGCCGTGGAAAATTTTGTGATTGAAAGGCCTGTACCCTCTGAGGATGGGAATAAAGCTTTAGGAATTTTTTCTGAAAAAAATCTGACTGGAGAGGAGAAGTCTTCAGAGGTTTGGGAAACAGAAAGTGTTAAAGGAAAAAGTATACCTGTCGATAAAACAATAAGTATGGATGGCGGATTGTTATTGGCTCCAAATTTCATATCAGAAGATACAGGAAGAGCTGCTGTTGAAGGGAAAGCCGGCAGCGAAAGCAGTGTTATTTCTGAAAATGCTACAGGGCCAATAGGTAAAAAAGAGGGGGAATCAATAGAAAACAAGCGTAATTTATTGGTATTCGGTAACCTTGGAATCTACAGGGAAGATCATAGAACAATCACCGGCATGGGTTCATCGATTATTAGATCGTCTGTACCTCCTATTAAAATATGGGATTTAGGAAACAATATTATAGGTTCTACTTATACCTTAAGTGCACCCGAAATATCTAAAGATATTGATGGGTTAAGAACAGCGGGAGCTCAAATAATAAATGAAACTACCATTACACTTGAAAGTACTAACCCTGTGAGAAATACAGAAAGTTATTCTGGAATGAAAATAGAAGCTGGCGGAGTAGGAGTAAATAGAGGTACTATAGATGGTAACGGGATTGGAATGAAGGTTACAGATGGAGTTGCCGATAATAGAGATCGAATTGAAATAACAGGTAATTATGGAATGGTTGCTGGTAGTGGAGGTACTGCCATTAACAATACCAATGGTCGAATTACAAATGATGGAGATTATGCTATGTATGCTGAAAACGGTGGTATTGCTATTAATAAAGACTGGGCATTCATTCAAAACACTGGAGATTACGGGATGTATGCTACTAATGGTGGAATCATTATAAATGAATTTAGTATTCAAAATCCAGGAGACTACGGAATGGTTGTATACAATGGTGGTCTTGCACTCAATCATAAATCATTTAATTTTTTTGGGATAGCCAATCATGGGGATTATGGTATGCTAGCTGAAGGAAATAATAGTGTCATTATTAACGATCTCAAAGTTGATAATGGGGGTAACTATGGAATGGTCGCTAGAGGAGAAGGAAGTATTGCTATAAATACAGACACCGTATCCAATGGTGGCGACTATGGAATAGTAGCTGAAGGTCTCGGAAGTACAGCCTTTAATGAGGGTACAGTTAGAGATGTAAATGATTATGGAATGATTGCTATGTCTGGAGGTCAAGTTCTCAATGATGTAAGAGGTATAGTTAGAAACGCAAATGATTATGGACTTTCAGCTAATGGCGATGGTAGTATAGCCCTCAATAAGGGAACTGTTGATAACGGAGGGGACTATGGAATGTCGGCTTCTTCTGGAGGTCAGGCTCTTAATGAAGGAGAAGTTACCAATGATGGAGAAAAAGGTATGTACGCTGACAATGGTGGGATAATAATCAGTAAGGGAACTGTATCCAATAGAGGTAAAGATGGTATGTATGCCAGCGGAACAGGGAGTACAGCTCTTAACAGGGGAACTGTATCAAATACCGATGAATATGGGATGACATCTCTATCCGGGGGAAGAATTCTCAACGAAGGAACAGTCTCAAATGTCGGAAATTATGGGATGTATGCCGGCAGCGGAGGAAGTACAGCAAATAACAGAGGAACAATCTCCAACAAGGGATCCAACGGTATGATTGCTATTCATGGAGGTACAGTAGTCAATGAAGGGACAGTCTCAAATGAAGGGACTTTAGGAATGTACGCCGAAGGTAGTGGGAGCACAGCCACCAATAGGGGAGTTGTATCTAATATCGGTGATTATGGGATGTATTCCATCAGTGAGGGACAAGTTATCAACGAGGGAACCATCAGCAATAGCAGCAGATTTGGTATGCTGTCCATCAGTAACGGTAAAGCTACCAATAAGGGAGTTATCTCAAATACAGGAGATGACGGGATGTATGCCCGTATAGGAAGTGCAGTAATCAATGAAGCCGAAGGAACAATCCGGAATACGGGGAATGTGAGGATGCATGCTGAAAACAGTACCGGTGAAGATGGAAGTAAGGCAATAAACAGGGGAATTCTGGAAACAGGATTTACTAATTATACGATTATGTCTGCTAGAGGAGATAAATCAGAAATTATCAATGAGGGAACTATAGCTATAGATCACGATAATAGTATCGGTATGTATGTAATGGAAGGATCTGCTGCCGTAAATAATGGTGAAATATATTTAAATGCCTCTAATGGTACGGCAATTAAGGCCGCTGATGCAGCTTCTAAGATTACTAACAACGGTAAAATTATTTTATCAGGTACTTTAACAGGCACTAAAGATGATAAAAATAATAAGGCCTTCGAATTAAATGGTGCGACCCTTGTAAATACAGGAACAGTTGTAAGTGATGGTACAGTCAACCTTAAGGCAGTTGATGGTAAATTTGTGCTGGGTACAGGAGGAACCATCGAATCAGATAAGATAGTGGGAGATTTTTATGCTGGCAGTGCCTTGGTTTTAGGAGGTTATGAGGAAAAATATACTAGTTATGAAGCTTTAAAAACAAAAAATATTGAAGGGAATGTTTTCTCCGATTCGGCTATGTTTAATTCCAAAATAGTCAAAAATGGAGAAAATTACGATGTTGTCCTGGAAAGAAAAAATTTCAAAACTATTATAAATAATCCTGATTTGGGAATGGTCTTGGAAAACAGTTATGCCGACAGTAGAAACCTACTGAAGGAAAATTATTATAATGCACTCAAATCAATATCCGATGTAGAGGATTTAAATGAAGGGGTAGAGGACAGTTATGGGATGGAATATTATCCGACCATAGCAAAACAAACCTTTGATATATTAAATAACAGCAACAGAGTCATAACCAATAATGTTATCAAAGACAGGAGAACGGCCAAAACAGGTGAGATCACTGCCATAGCCGGAGGAGATTTTACAAAGCTGAAAGAGGATTCATATGAGAGTGTATCCGGATATGATTTAGAACTATACAGTGTGTATTTAGGAGCGGAGAAACAAATAAGAGAAAAAACTCGTGTGGGAGGAATTTTAACAATAGGAAAAGCTTCGGCTAATTATAATGACATCGATGCTTCCAGAGATGATTATTATTACCAGGGAAATATGTATATCGTACATGAAAATGAAAACAGATTGAAGTTTACCTCTATGATATTTGCCGGGATTACAGACACAGATCTAAAAAGAGATCTACCTGTAACCACGATCAATGAAACTCTAACAGACAATGTGGATAATTATTATGTTGGAATAGAAAATATCCTTTCAAAAAAATGGGATATGGGCAAAAATTATATAGAACCCAAGGCAGAACTGAATATTACTCATATGATACAGGGAGAAATATCAGAAAAAGGAGATTATGGGATAGGCATCGACGGTGTAAACTCTACATCAATAGAAACTGGTGTAGGAGTGGCTGTAGGAAGGGATGTATTCTTAGCTGACGGAAGTAAGATAAATATTGAAGTAAGTCTTACCGGTTATGCGGAATTAGGAAATCCATATAAATATTTAAATTCAACATTTAAGGTGTTGAGTGATGAAAAAGTAAAGATTAGTGGATATGAAGGAAATGATTATTATGGGGACGCGATAATCAGGGGAAGTTATGCCACACCTAAATTATTGACTGTATACACAGAAGCAGGGTACAGGGCAGGAGATACTTCTAACAGTTGGTTAGGAAGTGTAGGCTTAAAATTCTTATTTTAAATATAATAAAAAAACAATTTATATGAAAAAAAGAGGACTTCGGAATTTTACAGAAGTCCTCTTTTTATTACCTAAATAAAAAGAGTAGTTTAAAAGTCTATTTCTTATTGAGAATCTCCAGAAGGATAAAATTATCCTTTCTTTGCTATTATTTCTATCTCAACCCTTCTATTGTTTTCTCTTCCCTGTGAAGTAGAATTAGAGCTTAATGGATATTTAGATCCCAGACCTTCAGTTGTAACTCTGCTTCTCTGCACTCCTCTTGACTTAAGATATTTTGCTACACTGTCTGCTCTATCTTGAGATAAAGTCATATTATAAGAGTTTTTACCCGTGCTATCTGTATGTCCCGAAATAAATATATCGGTTTCATTATACTTTTTTAATACTTTAGATACAGAATCCAGTACTTCGTAGAAGTCGCTGTTTATATTTGCACTACTGCTATTAAAAGTTAGATTTCCCGGCATAACAAGTTCTAATTTATTACCAGTTCTTTTCAGTGAAACTCCTGTTCTTTGAAGTTCTGCTCTCAGCGCTGCCTCTTGTCTGTCAAAATAATAACCCAGGCCTGCTCCTGCCAATGCTCCTGCTGCGGCTCCTGTTAATGTTGACTCGGTATCCTTTCCTGCAATTTGCCCTGCTGCTGCCCCTGCGATAACGCCACCTAAGGCATATTTACTAGTCTGGTTGAACTGCTCTTCACCTGTGTATGGATCGATGCTTTGACACCCTGTTACAGCTATAACACCTAATAATAATAATGTTATTTTTTTCTTCATAATAAACCACCTTATCTTTAAAATTTTCTCATGGAGAGATCCTATTATTATATTACGGAACCCTCATAAATTCAAGGATTAGGTTTTTGTTTAAAATAAAAACCCAGTCTAACTACCAAAAGATAGCTAGACCGGACAAGGTATTAATTAAATTACTACCAAAAGATAGCTAGACTGGACAAAATATTAATTAATTTTTTTGAAAAAAGGAAGTTTAAAAATAACCGATAAAGCAAGCCCCACTCCAATAGCTATTGTCAGATCTGCTAAGATTGTCAATAGAAAAGTAGAGAATAAGATAATTATATCAAAGGCAGAACCCCTCATTATCGATCTGAAAGAACGCCATTCACTCATATTAAAAGCCACGACAATTAAAATACCGGCAAGGCAGGACATGGGAATTAATTTTGCCCATCTGCCAAATAAAAGCATAATTAATAGTAGTGTTATAGAATGAACCATTCCTGAGATAGGGGTTCGCCCGCCGATATTTACATTGGTAGCCGTCCTTGCAATAGCTCCTGTTGCCGGGATTCCACCGAAAAAAGGAGTAACTATATTGGCTACACCTTGTGCAATAAGTTCTGTATTAGACCTATGGTTTCCTTCTATCATACTGTCAGAGACCACAGCCGAAAGCAAAGATTCTATACTTCCCAATAGAGCAATGGTCATGGCAGGGCCTATATAGATAGACAGCTCACTGAAGTTAAAGGATGGCAGTGAAAAATTAAAATGACTGGGTATCTCCCCAAAAGATGATTCTATAGTAGTAACAGGAAGATTAAAGACCTGAACTGCAAAGGTTATAATAATAATGGCAATAAAAGATCCTGGAATTTTAGTGGTTATTTTTTTTGAAAATACAGCTATAACAATAGTTATTATTGAAAGAGCTAAAGCTGTCAAATTAATTCCATTTATATTTAAAAGGTATATTTTCCATTTTTCAATAAATTCTGACGGAACCTGGGAAATTGTCAATCCAAGGGCATCCTTTATCTGAGTTGAAAAAATCACCAGGGCTATACCACTTGTAAATCCTGTAATTAGAGAATGGGGGAAATATTTTAACAGATTCCCTAATTTAAATAAACCAAAAAGGATAAGGAATAATCCTGCCATTATAGTAGAAATAATTAACCCATCAATACCATAAGTTTCTATAACACCATAAACAATGATTATAAAAGCTCCGGTCGGGCCTCCTATTTGAACCCTGCTTCCTCCTAAAAACGAAATTATAAATCCTGCAATAATTGATGTTATTATTCCCCTTTCTGGAGAAACTCCTGAAGCCACTGCAAAGGCAATAGCAAGAGGTAAGGCAACAATGGCAACAACAATTCCAGCTAATATATCGGAAGTGATCTGCCTTTTATCCAGACCTCCTTTAAATAAAGTAAATAGCTTTGGATTGAATACATGTTCCATTTTTTAACCTCCTAAAAATAATTTTATTGTTATATTTAAATGATTTATATAGCTAAAATTAATATCAAATATAATTTTAGTTCAAAAATTAATTAAATTTAACTTAAATCGTTAATATTATACAGACATCACTTCACTATTGTCAAACAAATAAAATAATAGTTTTGATTTGTTATTTTAAAGGGTTGTTATTATTACTGTATCCGCCATATAGTAGAAAGGGGAAGGAAAATACTTGTTTTTCAGGATTATAAAAATAAAAGATGAGCTTTTCAGTCGCAGATTACGCAGATTAAAGTTCAGTACAAAGAAAAAAGAACACAAAACGGTTTAAAGTACTAATACTAAGCAAAAAAAAGTAGAACGCGGATGTCTGGAGACATACACGGAACAGACTTTGATGATCACAGATATTTATTTTTAGTTAAAACCCAAAAAAGGATTAACTCTGACAATCTCAGAAATCTCTGAGCCATTGCGTTGAGAGATTGTTTTAACCTATGTAAATTTGTGTAATCTGTGACAAGGAAAGTTCTAAGGGTTTCGTCCTTAATACGAGTTACTATTTTCTCTGTAGCAAGAAAAAGTAACCAAAAAGTGCCAGAAGATTTATAAGTTGTCTTAATAAGTAATACACGATCGTCATTGTAGAAACACTACTGCTGAAGTGAAACGACTATAAACTTCGCTTTTAAAATCTTGATAGAGATACACGTTCTATGGATTACGATCTGTGCAATCTGCGACAAAAATAGTAATTCTAGATAAACTATCGACAGGGAAATATTCTTATGTTATTCTTTATTGGAAGTTTTAAAGGAAATTCTATAAAATTTAAAGAAAAACAGGGGGATTAGAATGAGCTGTAACCAAGAAACATGTATATGTACGAATAAAGATTGTCCCAGACACGGGAAATGCTGTGAGTGTATAAATTTTCATCTTGAAAAGGGTACACCTGTAAGCTGTATGAAAGAGATGTTAAAATCAAAAGACAACTAAAGAGAAGGATCTCTAATTATTTTAGAGGTCTTTTTTTGTGTATATTTATACATAATAATCACTAATTATAAAAAAATAAAAATTAATTTGCAAAATATATTTTTATAGTATATAACTATATTAGTAATTACTTATACACTTATATAAAAAAGGGGGAAGTATAGTGAAGAAAAAAAGACTTTACCTGCTTACAGGTTTTTTAGGAGCAGGAAAAACAACCACATTAAAGGGAATTTTAAAAGATCTTTCTGAAAGTAAAAATGCAGTGATTATGAATGAATTCGGGAAAACCGGCATAGATGGAAGCCTCTTAAAAGAATTTGACATAGAGCTTTCAGAGATCAACAGAGGTTCTATCTTCTGCAGCTGTCTTCAGGTGAATTTTGTTACTGAGCTGGCAAGGATGGCCGAGACCGATGTGGACAGGGTATTCGTAGAGGGGTCAGGGCTGGCAGATCCATCCAATATAGGAGAAATTTTAGAGGCTCTAAAGGCCTATATGAAGGCAGAAGATTCTCCTTATATCTATGCAGGAGCAATATGCGTAGTCGATGCAAGGACTTTTTTAACCGAGGTGGAAGAAATAGACGCTATCACTAATCAGATAGAATTGGCTCATATGGTAATAATCAATAAATCGGATCTTGTGGATGACCTCACCGGAATAAGGGAGAAAGTAGCTGCCATAAATCCCAATGCAGATATCCATGAAACTACCTTTGGAAAAATGGGGATGGATTTTTTTCACAGAGAGGGAGAACTTTTAGGGGAACCGTTAAAAAAAGAAACTACCAATACTGTGGATACCAAGCCAAAAACTTTTACCATGAATATTCGGTCGGAAGTATCTCATCCTGAACTCAATAGTTTTTTAGAAGAGATCGCACCAATGGTCTACAGGGTAAAGGGGTTTACCCTGATAGAGGGGGAGATGATGAAGGTAGATATGGTAGGAAGTATGATAGATGTGGAGAAGAGTACCCAGGAATGGGATGAGTCCACCCTTGTTTTTCTGACTAAAAAAATAGAGGATATGAGTGTACCACAGATATTGAAAGGAATAGTAGGTGCGTGGAAGAGAAATACCACAGCAGAGATGAAGATGATGAATGGATAGAATAAAAAAGCCGGGATGTTGATTTCCGGCTTTCTTATTATAACTTTATTTTTTTTTAACTATAGTTTATCCAAAAAAATTTCATATTTATCAATTGACATAGGTTTTGCGAAATAATATCCCTGCATCTCGTGACAGCCTTCAGCATGTAATAATTCCACCTGTTCTATTGTTTCTACACCTTCAGCAATGACTTTTAAATTAAGGAGTTTAGCCATCATTATTATTGCTTTGGTAATTGAAGCATCATCTGAGTTAGTTGCTGCATTGGAAATGAAACTCCTGTCAATTTTAAGAGTGCTCACTGGGAGACGTTTTAAGTAACCGAAGGATGAATAACCTGTTCCGAAATCGTCAACGGATATATCTATTCCCATGGACTGGAGCTGTTCTAAAATTAATGCCGATTCTTTGATATCTTCTAAGAAGATCCCTTCTGTAATTTCGATTTCAAGAGATTTGGGAGGGATTTCGATTTCATCCAGGATATCTCCCAATGTTTTTAAAATTCGTCCTTGTTTGAAGTGCATACCTGAAACATTTACTGAAATTTTTTGATCCGGATATCCAAGATCTTTCCATTTTTTCAATTGTCTGCACACTGTTGACAAAACCCATTTATCTACCTCTAAAATCAATCCGGATGTTTCCGCTATAGGAATAAATTCAGAAGGAGGTATAGACTCATCTTTGTTGGGAAACCAACGAAGCAGAGATTCTGCCCCTGTTATTTTACCGTCATTAAAATCGATCTTTGGCTGATAAAAAAGAGTTAACTCTTCATTTTTAAGGGCATGACGCAGATTAGTTTCTATTGTGATTTTTCTTTTTGCAATTTCATTCATTTTTGAAGTGTAAAATAAATAGTTATTTTTCCCGTTATTTTTTGCTTGATACATTGCAATATCTGAATTTTTCAAGAGAGTATCGACATTTAATCCATCATCAGGATAAATAGAAATACCTATACTGGCAAAAGAAAACAGTTTGTTGTTTTCAAGGGTAAAAGGATTTTTTAAAAGACTGAGAAGTTTATCAGCAACTTTAGATCCCTCTTGTGAGTTTGAGATATTTTCTACTGTTATTGCAAATTCGTCTCCTCCTAAACGAAATACAGTATTATTTTTATGGAGATTTTTTTTAAACAGCTTCGCGACTTCTACGAGAAGCTGGTCACCTGTGGGGTGTCCAAAGGAGTCATTAATATCCTTAAAAGAATCTAAATCGATATAAAGAAGAGCAACTTTTAAATTATTCTGCTCTGCCCTGATAATTGCTTTAGGAAAGTTATCAAAAAACATTTTTCGATTAGGTAAAGATGTTAATGAGTCAAAGTAGGCCAGGCGTTCAATCGTTTTTTCTGCTTGCTTACGCTTGGTAACGTCATTAACAATAGAAAGCAGCCTGGTCTTTCCTCCTACCACTATTGATCCTGCGTGGACCTCAACGTCTTTAATGGCTCCATTAGATAATTTATGCCTAAAGGAAAAATGATTTTTCTTTTTGGATTTTGCCAACTGCATCTCAGTGTGTACTTTATCTTTACTCAGTATATTTAGATCGGTTATTTTCATCCCTGTTAATTCTTTCTGGTTCCATCCATAAAAATTAATGGCTGCAGGATTGGCTTGAATGATATCATCATTTTTAGGATCAATAACCAGCATTGCAGCATGATGATTTTCAAATATACTTTTATATATATTTTTTCTTTCATTTTTCTCAAAGAGATTAAAAGCCATTTTAATTGTAGAATCAAAAATAAAATCATTTGAATCGTCATGGAGGTACCCATAACAAGCAGAATTAATTTTTTCAATGGGACTTTTTTCAGTTGTAGATGTGATATAAATAATAGGGATATCTCTTATTGCCAGGATATTTTCTATAAAAATTATATAATTATGAATTGAATTGATATCAATTACAACTAAATTAATTTTTTTATTATTTATAATCAAATCAAGCGCTTTCTCGGGAGAAGAGGTATGAAGTGCCTCATATCCTAAATTTTCTAGTGTTTTCATTTTTTTTAGTGAAGCATCTTTTTCTTTAGTTATCAATAAAATCATTTTAAATTCCTCTTATTTTTGAAGTTTAGTCATCTTTCTGCAGAGTCTTTAGTGAAATAAAGAATCTGATATGCAGTTGACTTGATTTATATTTTGTCCTTGGTAGTACCGGGCAACTCCTAAACTAATGGGCAGCCGGTTATTTTTAGGCTTTCTATTTTTTTCATACTTTTTCTGATTTTTTCTAATTCAGTTACATCGTTCTTTATTATATCATTAAAACAACAAGTCTAAAAATTTTATTATGATTTAAAAATAAATAAAATCAAGGTAACAAAACATATTCTTTATCCTTATATCTGACCTCAACATTTAAATTTTGATAATTAATAAATTCATTAAAAATTTAACTCCTTTGAAATAACAGTTATTAAAATTAATTGAAAACAAGTTATACCTTTTTGAGAAAAAAGTGTATACTTATGAAAAGAAATTGATAGGGGTATAATTTATTATAAAAATTTTAAAAAGAGGTGGGAAGATTATGAAGGTAGTAGCATTTAATGGAAGTCCAAAGGCAAATGGGAACACTAACTCAGCAATAGAAATGGCAGCTTCAGAACTCCGAAAAGAAGGAATAGAAGTAGAAATTGTCCATGTAGGAAATAAACTTATTCAAGGATGTATCGCATGTAATGCCTGTATGAAGAACAGAGATGAAAAATGTATAATAAAAGGTGATGATGTCAATGAATGGATACAGAAGATGAAGGAAGCTGACGGTGTAATCTTGGGATCTCCTGTGCATTATGCAGCCATTGGAGGAACGATGAAGTCATTTTTAGACAGAGCCTTCTATGTCATGGGAGCTAAATCTATGTTAAGACATAAAGTAGGCGCTGCAGTAGTTGCAGTAAGGCGTTCCGGAGGAATACCGGCCTTCGAACAGCTAAATAATTACTTGAATTATTCAGAGATGGTAATGCCCACTGCAAATTATTGGAATGTTATCCATGGGACTACTCCCGGGGATGCAGAAGGGGATGCAGAAGGAAGGCAGATCATGGAAGTTTTAGGAAGAAATATGGCGTGGGTATTAAAGTTAATTGAAAATGGAAGGGGTAAGGTGGAACCTCCCAAATTGGAAAGAAAAAAATGGACTAGTTTTATCAGATAAAGAAAAAGGGAGGCTGGCCTCCCTTTTATATACAACGATTATAAAATTAAATTCAAACTTAAATTTTAAACTTATAGAAGCCCTTTTTTCTTAAGAAACTCTTCTGCAACAATTTTTGTAGGAATTCCCTCTTCGGCAACCCTATAGTTCATATTCTGCATCTCTTTCTCATTGATCTGACCCGAAAGTTTCCCTAAAATTTCTACTATATCAGGGTGAGTAGCTGCAAATTCACCATTTAAAAGTGGTGCAACATAGTATGGCGGGAAGAAGTTCTTATCGTCTTCTAATATAACAAGATTATAAGCGATAAGTTTTCCATCTGTAGAAAAAGCATCTGCAGCATCTATCACACCATCTTTTATAGCAGTATAACGAAGCCCTCCGTCAAGACCTTTTTCATTTTTAAATTCCATTCCTGGATAGACCTTCTTAAGACCTAACATTCCATCTTCTCTTTCAAGAAATTCCATAGTCGCTCCAATTACCAGTTCATTTGAAACCTTTGCTATATCTGAAAATGTTTTTAGGTTATATTTCTCAGCAGTTTCAGTTCTTACTGCCAAAGTATATGTGTTGTTATAACCTAAAGGATTTAAATAATCCAAATTATTCTCTGCTTTAAGTCTATCCTTTACAAGTTTATGGACTTCACTAGGATCTTTTAATCCACTTTCATTTAAAAGGGCTACATATGCCGTCCCAGAAAATTCAGGGTAAAGATCTATATCTCCACTTTTTAGGGCTTCAAATACAATCTTTGTTCCTCCTAATTCTTTTACATCAGTCTTATAATCAGTATGATTTTCAATCATAACTGCAAACAATTGTCCTAGTACTCTTTGTTCTGTGTAGTTTTTGTGACCGATCTTGATTGTTTCTACCTCAGCCTCTTTTTTCCCACATGCAGCAAATACCATAATTGTCATAATAAGTACTACATTTTTAAATAACTTATTCATCTTTTAATCCTCCTTAGTTTTATATATAACTATCTTTATCCCTCATAAATTTTATAGCCTTAAAATATATTAGCTATTCTTTAACCCTTGAGGAGTCAGATTTTTTTCCACAAGACCTAGAATAAAGTCAACTGATAATGCTAAAAGAGCTGTTGGTATAGCTCCAGCTAAGATCAAATTATTATTACCCATAGATATTCCCTTGAAGATAAAGTCCCCTAGTCCTCCAGCTCCTATAAGAGCCGCTATTGTTGCAGTACCGATATTGATTACCGTGGATATTCTGATCCCTCCCATAATAATAGGCAGAGCCAGAGGTATTTCAACCATTGTCAGTATCTGTGTCTTGGTCATTCCCATTCCTCTTCCAGCTTCGATTATCGAAGGATCTATACTGTTTATTCCTATACATGTATTTTTAATAATAGGCAGTAACGCATATAAAAATAAAACAAATATTGCAGGCTTGAAGCCTATTCCCATAATTGGAATTATAAGTCCAAACAGAGCCAAACTTGGTAAAGTCTGGAATATATTTGCAGTATTTAGTATCACGTTGGCTACCTTCTTGTTTTTAGTTATATATATTCCCAAAGGCACCCCTACAAGAATTGCAAGAAAAACCGCAACTCCTGTTATCTTCATGTGTTCTCCTGTCAGTTTAAAAATTTCTGGACTTCTATACTCTAAAAATTGTAAAAAATCTATTTTATTCATATCTTAAAGTTCCCCTCCTTCTATACTTGGAGATATTTCTGTAATTATGTTAAGAAGACTTATTGGAGTAATTGCTCCTACTAGTAATTTATCTTTATTTACTATTGGTATGGATCTGAAGTTTATTTTTGACATTATATTCAGAACTTCCACCATATTAGTATTTTCATCTATAATAAAATCCTCACTGGATGCCATTATTTCTTTCATCTTCATACTGTGGCCATTGTTTTTCATTATCATGTTTCTTGTGACTACTCCTACAGGTTTTTGTTTCTTCTCTCCCTCTCTGTCTACTACGATAAGGGTATTTGTCTCTCTTTCCTTCATTATCTCTATGGCCCTCGCCGGACTTCCTTTAACCCCTATTTTCCCAAATTTCTTCTTCATTATATCCTTTGCTAACAGCATTTCAGGAGTTTTCCACATTCTGTCCTTTCCAAAGAAATACTCTACAAAATGATTTGCTGGATTTTTCAGTATCTCTTCTGGGGTATCAAATTGAATAACCTCTCCATCTTTAATTACGGCTATTTTATCTGCCAGCTTTAGAGCCTCATCCATATCATGAGTAACAAAAACTATTGTTTTTCCCAGTTCATCCTGAAGATTCATCATCTCATCCTGAAGTTTTTCTCTTGTTATAGGATCCAAGGCACTGAATGGTTCATCCATGAGTATTATCTCTGGATTTACAGCCAGGGCCCTTGCTATCCCTATCCTTTGCTGCTGTCCTCCACTTAGTTCATTTGGATACCTGTAATAAAAATCTTCTGCCGGAAGATCCATAAGCTCCAGCAATTCAAAGGTCCTCGCTTTTTTCTCCTCTTTTGACCACTTCTTAAGAGTAGGAACAAGTTCTATGTTTTCACCGATTGTCATATGCGGAAACAATCCAACCTTTTGAATAACATAACCTATATTTCTTCTGAGCTCCATGAGATCCTGACTTTTTACATTTTCTCCGTCTATGAATATTTCACCCTTTGTTGGTTTTTCCAAAAGGTTAATCATTTTCATAGTTGTAGTCTTACCGCATCCACTTTCCCCTATGAGAACAACAAACTCTCCTTTTTCAATCTTTAGATTAAGATTACTAACCACTTTATTCTTACCATCGAAACTTTTGGTAACGTTTTTCAATTCAATCATAAACCCTCCTTTGGATATAAAATTATTGTTTTACGATATTTTGTTTTGGTTTTTATAGGTTTATGCTGTTTAAAATTTTTACAAAAATAATAAAAAAACACCCCAACTCAACTATCCCAAGGATAATAGAGTTAGAGTGTTTAAGTTTCGCCGTTATGACTCGCTTTATACCACCAAATAGTAGTATAATCATTGCCTAATTTATAAGACCCTGAATAAACCCCAGTTCTAAATTAATAATTTTTCAAGAGAAATTTCCTCATTACAAATAATTCGAATCTACACTACTATTTTGTTTTAAAATAATATTATAAATCTCATCACTCTAAGTACTTTTCAACTTTACTTCACCAATATTAAAAACTTACATTGATATTATACTTTAATTTCGGGTCATTGTCAATCTTTTTCAGAATTGGTATTCGGTTTTCGTACTTTTTAACATTTTTTCGTATTTAAAGGATTATCATAAGGTGAAAGTTTAGTATATAATTTTTTAGACATTTGAACTCTTTAATCTTTATTTTAAAATATACAAAAGACCTGTAAACTTTGACCCTCTTTTTTTCTGAATTCTCCTAAATAATTTCCACACCATTTTCCCTTAATTTCTCTTCAAATTGTTTTTCAGGTTTTTCATCTACCACTACAGCATCCAGGTCATCGATAGTTCCAAAGTTATAGATTCCGTAGGAATGAAATTTATCTTTTTCGCATACAAAATATACCTTTGAGGCCATTTGAATCATGGCTTTTTTTAAGGTTGCTTCATTGGAGTCAATGATACTGATATTCCCTTTTTGAACATCTATTCCTGTTCCTCCTAGAAAAAGTTTCTGTGTATTTATTTTGAGGACAGAGTCTAAGGCCAGCCCCCCTAAAAAAATTCCCAAAACACTGTGGTATGTCCCGCCGATACCTATGAGTTCAATCTTGTCCACTCCATCCAGGCATTTCATGATATCCAGCATATTGGTTACTACTGTGATTTTCTTGGGTGATTCAGCTAATTTTTCAGCAAGGAGAAGATTGGTACTGGAGGAGTCTAAAAATACAATTTCTCCATCCTCTATAATTTTATAGAGTTTATTGGTTATCTTTTTTTTTCCTCCTAAATTGACTACCTTTCTGTGGTTGAGGGAGATATCCACGGGGATTTCTTTTTTTAAGATGGCTCCTCCATGGGTTCTCTCTAACTTTCCCTCCTCTTCTAAAAGTTTCAAATCCTTTCGTATGATGACTTCACTGACATCAAAATTAAGGCTTAATTCCTTCACTCTTACCTTTGTTTTATTCATAAGGATCTTTAATATCTCTGATCGTCTCTCCTGAGCAAACATTCAAATCCCTCCTTCTTTTAATTTATTAATTCAATTATACCATATCTTTTCTGAAATAAATTTAAATTTTTCTTGACATTCGAAACTAAATGAAATAGAATGTAACCAAAAGAAAGGGTATGAAGTTAAATGAAACATTTTGAAAAGGAGGATAAGGATGAAAATTAATTTAATGTCTAAGAGTGGTGAAAAGATAACCCTTAACCTGTCATTTCCATATATCTATAACAGATATAAGGTAAAAAAGCTTATGGCAAAGGGTTACAGATTAGTAGGAGAAGAGGATGCACTTATTATGATAAGGCTGAAGTTATACTAAAAAAAGAAGGCTTCTGCCTTCTTTTTTTATGGTTATTTAAGATAGAGTTTATCTTCCTTGGAGGAAACCAGGAGATAGATGAGTATAATATATCTAGTAAAATATATCTAGTAAAATATATCTAGTAAAATATCCCTATCCTAGGATAAAGAGATCGTTTTAAACATTAAATATTAGCTTTCAGGAGGAATTATGACTAAAAAACAATTATTCACCATCCTCGAACCAAAAACTTGGTCGGCGTCTATTATCCCGGTACTTATAGGAACTCTTTATTCAACATACCGAGTTGGGAATTTTAGATTGGATCTATTTATAGCTGTATTATTTTCTGCAGTAGGAGTCCAGTGTTTTGCCAATGTAATCAATGATTATTCTGATTATATAAGCGGGTTAGATACTAGAGAGACTGTATATGACAGGGAGGGCAGTATTCTGGTTTTTGATGATATTTCCCTTATTCAAGTAAAAAAACTGATGGCCTGTCTGGTGATCTGTACATTATTTCCAGCAGTCTACCTTATCTTTCATAGAGGGCTTGTAGTGGCTGTCATTGGAATTATAGGGTTTCTGGTTGCTTATCTTTACTCTGCAGGTCCCCTGCCAATATCCAAAACATTTTTAGGTGAATTATTTTCAGGATTGACCATGGGAGGCCTTATCACGTGGTTAGCATACTATGTTCAGGCCGGTTATATAGATGAAAATATTATATTGATTTCCATACCACTGATAATTTATATAGGCTCAATCCTCCTTACCAATGGTATTTGTGATATAGAGAAAGATCAAGGAACCAGAGTAACAATCCCTATTCTTATGGGGAGAGAGAGATCTATAGATATCCTAAAATTTGCCTATATAATGATGTATGTTTTTGTATTTTTAAGTATTGTTCTAAAAAGCCTGCCTGTTTCAATGTTTTTAATCTTTTTATCGATTCCATTGGTTGTGAAAAAACTTAAATTTATTGCAGTAGAAAATATAACTCTGAAAAACAGATCCAAGATTATGGAAAATTCAGTTTTATCGGGGATTATCTTTTTCTTCTTTTATATAATCATTATTTTAGGAGAAATTTTAAGGAGGGAGTTTTTATAATGCCGGTTGAAAGAGATAAGGAAAGGCGGGTTCATAGTGTATTTCAAAAAATTTCATTCTGCTATGATTTTATGAATGATATCATTACCCTGGGGGTACACAGACTTTGGAAAAAAGATCTTATTAAAAGTATCCCAGTGGAGAGTAAGATAATTTTGGATCTATGTTGTGGTACCGGGGATATTGCCATTGGAATAGGAAATAAATTAAAAACTTCCCAGATAAAAGCTCTTGACTTCAGTGAGGGGATGCTTCAAGTAGCCCGAAAAAGAACTGTGGCAGCTCATCTTAAGAATATAGAGTTAATTCAGGGGAATGCTCTTTCCCTACCTTTTAAAGATGGCAGTTTTGATACTGTTACTATTTCTTTTGGTATTAGAAATACATCTGATTATAGAAAAGTTCTCGATGAAATATATCGTGTCTTGATACCTGGGGGAATATTTTTCTGTATGGAGGCTTCCTATCCCGATCTATTCTTAGTCAGAAGAGCACTGAAAACTTACTGTAGGTTTATAGTTCCCATTATGGGGAAACTTTTAGTGAAATCTTATGGGGAATACCGATGGCTGGATGAATCTGTGGAAGCTTTTATATCCAAAGAAGAACTCACAGCGCTTATAGAGGGAGCAGGATTTACCGGGATAAATCTTAAAACCTATTTTGGGGGAAGCTGTACCCTGCATTCTGGAATTAAAGGAGGAGCAGATGGATGCTAAAAAATATTTTGATCTCATAGGGAAAGAGTATTTGGGAGAGATCTCTCATATATCAAAAGACGATTATATAGAGCAGGCTTTTAAGCTGGCCTATCTTATCCTTTTTTTTCATAACTCCAACAGCGATATGGATGGAAGGAACCTCCTGCTGGGGGATCTCTTCATCTCCCTTTTAAATAGACATCTCTTACCCTTAGACAGAGAGCTTTTAAAAAAAATTACAGACAGAGTTACCCTTTGTTATTCTAAAAAAATTATCTGCGGGAAACATGACTACAAGGAAGAACTATTAGAACTCCTAAGGGAGGTGAGCTGAGATGAGATATACAAAAGAATTGATAAAGATAGAGGAAAATATAGAACTTCTTATGGAGGCTCTGACAGATGAGTTTACCAGGCAAGAAACGAGGAGACTTATAAACTCAGGGGGGAAACGATTGAGACCTCTTTTTCTGATCTTAGCTGCCAAGGCTGGAACTATTAATGATAAGTGCTATGAAGCTGCAGCATCTTTGGAGCTTCTTCATACTTCATCTTTAATTCATGATGATATAATTGATCATGGAAAGATGAGGAGGGGGCGGGAAACTACGGTAAGTGTCTATGGAAGGGGAAAGGCAGTTTCTGCAGGAGGGATCCTATCTATTTTTGCCATGGATAATATTATATCCCTGGAAGATGAAAAAGCTTCAGCTGCTATGATAGATACCTTGGAAACCCTTTGTTTAGGAGAACTAAAGCAGTTGGATGAAAAATACAATTTTGAAATAACCTACTGTGATTATATAACTAGGATTTCTGAAAAAACAGCTTCCCTTTTCGCCCTTTCATGCAGTATGGGAGGGATTTTATCGGGAGCTGAGGAGGGAACCGTAGATAAACTTTACCATATTGGTTTCAACCTAGGGTGCAGCTTCCAGATCCTGGATGACATCCTGGATATAAATGGTTCAGAGAAAGGAACAGGAAAGATCTGCGGTCAGGATATACGTACGGGAATAATTACCCTGCCTTATCTGCTTTTGATGAAGAAAGATCCCAGTTTTAAAAAGAGGATCCTTTCAATGACCTATAAATCCAGCAGTTCTGAATTTGATGAAGTGACAGATGAAGTTAGAAAAAGCTCTGCCTTAAAGGAGGCATATGGTGTGAGTAACTTCTTTTTAGACAAGGCTTGCAATCTTCTCTCCACCCTGGGATGCCCTGAGGTTGAAGAAGGTTTTACACATATCATAAACAAATTATACAGAAAGAGGTCTACAACAAAAGAGGCTTGACCCTTTTGGGTCAGCCTCTTTTGTTGTATTATACATCGTATCTTTTTAGTATTTCCTCTGAAAGATTTTTTGTGTCGTCTTTAGACGGGACTCCTTCCTCTTTTTTTCTTTCATGGATAGGGACCTCTCCTAAGATGATATTCGGACTTATTCCATCCTTTGTAAGGATGATTTTGGAGTTATCCTTCAGGGATTCTTCCACTACTTCTAACCTCTTGAGATCCTTGGCGTTTCCTACAAAATACTGCCTGGCTGCTTCATTGACAAGTTTTATAGCCTGGGCCTGCCCTTCAGCTACTTTTATTTTAGCCTGCTTTCTCCCTTCAGCAATCTGTATAAGAGCCAGTTTATCTTGTTCTGCAGCTTCAAATCTACCTGTAGCCAAAAGACGCATAGCCCGCCTTTCTTGTTCAGCAGTTTTTTGTTTATGCATGGCCTCCTTTATATCCGAAGGGGGATCAATGACCTTTATTTCTACCTTGGTTACTGTTATTCCCCATTCTTCTGCCAGCTTATCCAAGGATATCTGCATGTCCATGGCTATCTTTCCTCTGGCTGTTAAACTTTCATCCAGAGTCAGTTTACCAAATTCCTGTCTGAGATTTGTCTGGGCTAATTTCATTACTGCATTCATCCAATTGTCGATATTATAAAAAGTTTTCTTTATCTCCTCTTCAGGAAAGAGAGGTCTTGCCCACACTATACCATCTACATTTATCTCTACATTATCCTTGGTTATGACATTTTGAGGAGCGATATCCATGGTGTGTTCTCTCACATCTCTGACCCTGGTTATCTCAAAAATAGGAAATTGAACGTGAAATCCCGGCTCTGCAAACCGCCGGTATTTTCCAAAGAGTTCCACTATCCCTCTCTGATATTGTCTGACCCAGTATATTGGAAAATATTTTATCTTCATAACAGCCTCCCTTTATAATAAAATACATTAAATTCATCTGTAATATATATGTTATATTTTTTTAGAAATTTCCTTTTTTTTCTCCTGAATTATTATTTTCGTAATTCAATCTGGGTGTTTCTCCATCTGAGAGAATATAAAAAAGGCACTGAATTTAGTGCTTTTATAAGGTCGATTTTATTAGCTTTCTAAATAGAGATTTAATTAACCTTATTAATCCATTATTTTAAAATAGGTCTTATTTCTTCTCCCACTACTACTAAAAGCTTCTGTTGGATAGATGTCAAATTTTTTTTTTAATACCTGGGAGAATAAATAATTGGAGAAGTACCAAATAAAATATCCTTACTTTTAACCTCTCTTTCAACAGTAATCATTTCATCTACAATATTAGTCATATTTCTATAAATTTCAGGGGGACAAACTGATTCTAATTCAATTCCTTCGTGTTTTTTTAAATGGGTATAATTTTTCCACAGCCACTGCTTAACTTTTTTTACATCGGAAGGTTTTCTTAAGGTATTTAAAATCTGCCACCTTATATCCTCTAAAACATTTAAAGGTGGCTCTATTTTAAAATCAGCTATTTTTTTCCCCAATTCCCTTGCAAATTTTTCATCAATCTCCTGGGATAAAAATTTTAGGGTGTGCCAGGTATCATAAAGTTCATTTAAATTACTCATTGGACGATGTTTTAGCCAGACAAAGGCACTCAGTCTTCTTCTCCAATCCCACCATTTAACAGGACTTTGAAGATCTTGTGCCGGAATTAAAAAAAGTCCTTTTTTTAATAATAATGACCCAAAGACTCCCGGCGGATGTCCCAGTCTTTTATTTCTTAGTGTAGTTCTGTATACCCCGCAGCTGGGGCTTCCCTCCATGAAAATATAGGCATCTACACGGGCCCTTTCCAATGTTTCAAAACAAGCTTCGGCACCTTTTTTCATCATTAATGAAACATCTCTTCCTATTTTATTTTTGACTTTAACCTTTCCCTCCCAAAAGTCATGACCATTCCCCCCTGTGAGCCTGATAGGAAGCCTTGTGACTCCCATGCCGCTCATGACCTCAGGACAGACAGGAGTCCAAACATAATTTGATTTTTCCCGTTTAAGATATCCCATCATTTCATATCCCTTTGAATTATATCTGACTTTTGCACCATACATACAGGCTGAAATTCCAATTCTTATTTTTTCATCAAAGATATATGTCAATAAAATCACCTCCATATAAAATATTTAAACTAATTGAGAATATACTTATAATGAAGGAAAGATCCTGTGACAAATAAATTTTTTTTATTTCAAAAAAAATAGTAAAATTTAATATTAAGGATTAACAGGGGGAGCAAATGAAAAACAAACTATCATTAAGGATAATAAAAATATTAAAGGAGGATATTTATGTATAAACTGGCAGTATTTGACATAGATGGAACTCTGGCAGTTAAGGGAAATGAGATACCAGAAACCACTCTTATAGCAATAAAAAAAATGAAAGAAAATGGCATCGAATGTCTCATTGCCACAGGGAGAGAAAGGGAAAATATAGGAGAGATATTAAATACGATAGGGATAGAAAATTATGTAGCATGTAACGGTCACTATGTGAAGTACAAAGAGGAAATAATCTATAGGTATACCTATCCTGAAAATGTACTAGAGGAAATAAGAAAAATCTGTGAAAATAAAGAATATTGCTATGGATTTTCCAATGGAGAGGGACTTTATCTATCTGACATAGAAAAAATGAGAGAAGAACAGGCTCACCATATGCTGGACAGCATAAAGCTTCTCAAAGACCTAGAAGGGGAAGTAGAAAATATAATTCTTTTTGCTACAGACGGCGGGAGACACTTTAAGCCTTTAGAAAAAAATTATCAATTGATACCATGGGGAAATGGTATGTTTGATCTCTTAAAAATTGGCCGATCAAAGGCCGTAGGAATAGAAGAGATAGCCAAAAGGATAGGAGTAGAAAGGGAAAAAATAATATCTTTCGGTGACGGATTAAATGATTTGGAGATGACAAAGTATGCAGGCCTTGGAGTGGCCATGGGTAATGCAAAAGTAGAATTAAAGAAAATCGCAGACTATATAACCGATACAGCATCCAATGACGGAATTTATAAGGCATGCAAAAAGTTTGGACTAATTTAAATAAATTTTAGAGTAGTCAATAACCTTTAGATACCTCTTCTGTTATTTTCGAAATATTACATAATTATTAATACTGCAATATTCTATAAAGTTTATGGTTCCCACAATCTTATCTGCAAAACTGAATCCCGTGATATTTTTTTAGAATTTTCTGAAAAATCAGGCTTCTTTTTTGGTTTTTCAACTGCACCTAAAAGTCCATAAGGTTCTCTCGGTTTTCCAAAAAACCATTTAGTTAACTCGCCATTTCCGTCTGTATCCTGAAAGACAGCCACGGCATAATTCCCGTCAGGTAAACCTGTAGAAACTCCTTTTTCAGCTTCTGCAGGAGTACCCTTCCATTTAAAGATTCCTTTCTCACCTTTAAATGGAAAACCGTCCTTATGATCAAATACAACTATGTAGACACTAGCCTTTTTATCTGTAATATTTACTACCTCTATCTGAAAAGGATAGCTTTTTATATTAATGAAGAATAAAAAAAATAAAAAGTATTTCATGATTCCCCCTTGTATAATGAAATAGAGCTATACAGGTACTATAACAGAAAGGTTTACCTGCAAAGAGATATATGTCTTTGTGGTTTTTATCTCTTATCCTTTCTCATAAGACCTTTCCATAAAACCAATCTATATTGATATTATATATATATATATATATATATATATATATATTTAGATTTTCCTCTAAAAAATTTATGAATATCACTTACCTCTATTCCATTGTTTTAATATAAACGTATATAATCGTATAAATCTTTTTATTCCAGGAAGTTTCGAAAGGAATTTTCAGCTTTTTATCTAATAAAATATTACTGAAATATTCATAGGGAGGTAAAAGATGAAAGATGTGTTGATAATTGGTGCTGGCCCCGGTGGCCTTTCTGCAGGTATGTTACTGGCATCCATGGGATATAAAGTAAATATATTTGAAAAACAACCTTACCTTGGTGGAAGAAACTCACCAATAAATCTGGAAGACTATTCCTTCGATCTGGGCCCTACCTTTTTTATTATGAAAAGTGTACTGGAAGAGATATTTGAGAAGACGGGTCGAAAGCTGGAAGACTATGTAAAACTCATAGAAGTAAATCCTATGTATCGCCTCAAATTTGGCAATGGAAAATCCTTCTATCCCTGGTCTTCCAGGCACAGAGAAAAGATGATAACAGAGATTGAAAAAAACTTTCCGGGAGAATCTTCAGGCTACCTCTCCTACCTTAAAAGGGAGGAAATTAAGTGTAAGAGGCTCATTCCCTGCCTACAGGTTCCCTATAGTTCCTGGAAGGATTTTCTAAAACTCAGATTTTTAAAGGCTCTTCCATATTTAGATGCCCATATGTCCCTCTACACTACCCTGGAAAAGTACTTTAAGCATGACCTGCTGAAGCTTGCTTTTACTTTTCAAGCTAAATATATAGGTATGTCCCCCTGGGAGGCTCCAGGAACATTCAGTATAATTCCATATCTAGAACACAGCGACGGGATATACCATGTAGAGGGAGGGCTCAATAGGCTTTCCCAAGTAATGGCAGAGGTTATTAAAGAAGAAGGAGGGAGGATAGAACTTTCTTCTCCTGTAGAGGAGATAATTTTTGAGGGAAAAAAAGCTGTAGGAATAAAGTTGTCCGATGGCCGCATTGTGGAAGGAGAGCATATAATAATGAATACCGATTTTGCCAATGGGATGTCTAAACTCGTTCCTGAGAACCTAAGGAAGAAGTATTCCGATTCCAATCTGTATAAAAAAAAATATTCATGTTCTACCTTTATGCTCTATCTGGGAATAGACAAGATATACAGCGATATCCCTCACCACAATATTATCTTTGCCGAAGATTATAGGTCAAATATAGATGATATAACCAAAAGGAAGATTCTGTCTGAAGATTTTTCATTCTATGTTCAAAATGCCTCTGTATCAGATTCCACCTTGGCTCCAAAAGAAAAATCAACTCTCTATGTTCTCGTTCCTGTGCCCAATAATAAATCTGGGATAGACTGGGAAGAAGAAAAGATGAAATTCAGAGACAAGATCATTCAAGCCTTGGAAACAAAGGGAGAATTTAAAGAAGTCTCACGTCATATAGAAGTAGAAAAAATAATAACTCCAAAAGAATGGGAGAAGGAAAAAGATGTGTTTCTAGGAGCTACCTTCAACCTGGGACACCAGGTATCACAGATGCTCATATTTAGGCCTCACAATAAACTTGAAGGTTATAAAAATCTTTATTTAGTAGGAGGAGGAACCCATCCTGGAAGCGGCCTTCCTACTATTTACGAATCTGGTAGGATAACTGCTGATTTAATAAATCAGGAGGAACGACTATGAATAGTCTTGGATTTGGAAAACTTATTTTTTCCTTTTACGGAAAAAAACTGCCCAGCCTTTATAAAATTCAAAAAAAGGGTCTTCTGGCTGTAAAAGTAGCCCAACACTATGCTCTCAGAATTGATTTTTTAGAAGAAGAAATGTGTTCCCACCTCTCACAGCTCTACGCCCACAGTTTTTCTGCTGAGGAGAGGACTTTATCAGAACTCTTGGAAGGAAACACTGCCGTGCTGGAAAATTTAGCTTCTTGGGATGAAAAACCTTTTTCCTCGGCTTCTGTTGGACAGGTTCACAGGGGGACTTTAAAAAGTGGAGAAAAAGTGGCCATAAAAGTTATAAGAAGTAATTTTAAAGAGTCCTTCTTCAGGGATATTTCAAGGATAGAAAGATCAGTTTCCATGATAGGCAGGATATGGCCAAAATTTAATAAGATCTTTGATCCAGGTGGGATTCTTGAAAATATAAAAGGTTATACCAGCAGGGAACTAGACCTCGTCAATGAATATATGGATATGGAAAAATTGAGGAGTATAAGAGATGGTAATCTGAAATATTTCGATCTGAAATCCCTGGATTTTCCCCGGGTATACAAGGAGTTATCCTCTGAAAGAATCCTTGTATCAGACTATATTGAGGGGGATACCTTCGATCATCTTTTAGCAGAAGGACGTCTTACCTATGAAAATCTCTTGGAGCTTTTCAGAGTTCACAGTTTCTATATATTTAATGTGGGAATCTTTCACGGGGACATTCATCCTGGAAATATTATTTTAGGCAATGATGGAAAACTATATTTTCTAGACTGTGCAGGGTTATCCACTATCTCCCCAAGGCTCAGAAAGGGGCTCTTTTGGTTCTTTTACTACCTTAGCCGTTATGATTATCCAAAGGCAGCTGAAAATTTAAATAAGATGTCTGAAAAACCCCTTGATTCCAGCAGTTATAGAATTTTCTTGGAGAAGTTTATGGATCTTTACAGTGATTTTACCCATGCCACGGTTTCTCAGGTTAGTCTTACCAGGAGGATGATGGAAACTATAAAGCTTGGAATAAACTCTGGGATGGATTTCGGAAGCGGGATGTTCCCTGTAATAAAAAGCCTCATGTATTTGGATGGAATGGTCATGAGGTGCAACCCTCAGGCTGTTTTAATGGAAGATGTGAGGGGATTTACCGATATACTTCTGGAGCAGTTTCATTAAAATATGAAGGGTTAAAAAATGCAGAGAAATAAGTGAAATCCACCTCAGGATTTAAAACTTCAATTCTGCCAAGCGTATTATATCTGGAATATATTAAGAAAACAGCAAGTCGGTGGATTAACCCGACTTGCTGTTTTTGAATGTAGATTTATAAATAACTTATCTTCCAGGTGCATAATCAATAGGAGAACTTCTAAAACACTTTTTTATTTTTCTTGCTTCTAATTCTACTCGGAGTATTTCCTCAGCTACATGGGTTACTCCCCTTAAATATTCGGGGTGGCGTATTCGACTTACTTCTATACCATGCACTTTTTTTAGGTGATTATAATTTTTCCATAACCATTTTTTAATTTTTTTAGGATCTGAAGGTTTTCTTAAAATATTTAAAATCTCTATTTGAATCTCTTTAAACTTTTTTGGATCGGTTTTATTAGAGAAATTTTTAAGGCTATTATTTACATTTTCAGCACTTTCTTCATCAATTTCTTGGCAGAGGATTTTTAGAATATCCCAACATTCAAAAAATTCACAAAGGGTATTGAGATCTTTTTTTTTAAACCAAGTGAAAGCTACCAGTCTTCTCTTCCAATCCCACCATTTTAAAGGACTTTGTAAATCTAAAGCCGGAATTAAAAACATTTGTTCCTTTAGAAGTAAAGCTCCTAAAATACCAGGCGGTTTTCCGAATCTTTCATTTTTTAAAGTAGTTCGATAAATACCACAAGTAGGACTTCCTTCCATAAATATGTATGCATCAACATCTACTCTTTTTAGTGTTTCAAAGCATGATAAAGTTCCTGCTTTTAACATGCCGCTGACATTTTTTCCCAATCTATTTTTAACCTGTGCCCCACCCTCCCAAAAATCAAATCCATTTCCTCCTATTAATCTAATAGTAGATCTAGGAACACTTAAACCTGACATAACTTCCGGACAAATTGGTGTCCAAAGAAAATCATTCTTTTCTCTTTTTAGATAACCTAAAATATTAAATCCTTTTGAATTATACCGGACTTTCGCTCCGTACATACAGGCAGAAATTCCAATTTTTATTTTTTCATTTAAAGTATTTTCCATAAGCTCTCACCCCGCTATTTACTTTTAACTAATTTTATATACACTTAAAAATTAATTTTCCTTTATGCTTAATCACACATCCTGAAGGAATAAACTTTTGTGTTTGTATTAAACAAGTCCCGTGGCAATTTTTCATAAAATATAACTGTTAACTCTCTTTTCATAGATCCTCCAGAAGATGTTTTTCTAGAATCAATTAAACCCAGTTCACCATTATCTTTAAAAGCTTTCCTATTCTGCACTCATCAATAAATTACTTTTTAAATTCAAAAGTATATGTAATAGCTTTATTTGAAACTTTAGAAATATTTTTATTTTTAGATAATTTAGTCACTTCTATATCTGAAAATCTTTTTTTAGACATTTAATCCACCCCTTTAAACTCTTATTAAAAAATTGTATCAAAAAAACCATGAAACTAAGACTCTTTTTCAAGTGTCCAGTTTCATGGTTACAGTTTATTTTATAGTTGGTCTTTTTCAATAAAAGATAATTAAAATCTATACTTTGTGCCCAAGGAAACCATATAAGATTCATGGGATATTCCTGCGATATCAGAAAATTCAAAAGTCTCTCCTGTGGATAAGTTGGTTATTTTTTCATCACCTTTTGTAGAATCATACGTCTGATAATCAATAGAAACGCTTACAGAAAAAGAATCTGTAAAGAGGTATGCATAAGAAGCTCCTGCTGAAATATACAAAACGTCTTTAAAAGTATCTTCGTACATATAATTTCTCAAAACATGTTTATCTATACTTTCAGCTCTTGCAAATGGTGTAGCTATAATCCTAGAGTTAAATAACCATTTAGATGAATTTGAATTAAATCCAAATCCTAAATAGGGAGCGTAAAACTTTTGTTCGTAGATACTAGAACTATCGTTGGAACCCATACCAGGAATGACATCTGATAACCTACCACTACCATTAGGATAGCTAAAGACTCCATCCATAGAGTTCCATTTCCAGTTATCATAGTGAAAACCAGCTATTGCAGAAACTGAACACATATCTGAAGTGAGGACTACTCCGTTGATATTAATATCTGCCATAATGCCTTTTTCTAGCTCTGTTTCAGTTTCTGACCAATGAGTTCGTTGATCGAGATCGTTAATGTCCGTCCAGTCATAATCACTCATGGTTGTTGAAGGAGCAGTGGCTTTAACCCATGTTCCAGCATTTAAATTTATACGTTTTGTGATATCTGCTGATATCTGACCTCCTACCATAATAACATTATCTAAATTCCAAGTGAGTTCACTCAGTTTTTCACCAGTTTGATAATATGCATATTCGTGGGACTCTCCGTTTAAAACACCTGTACTTAAGGTAAAAGAAATAGGTACTTTTGTTTTTTCTGTTTCAACGGACACTAAAGTACTAGACATATCCAAAGCACTCATGGAATAACTAAAACAACTATAACTTAAAAAAAATGCTGAAGTAGCTAAGAGAAAGCTTAGTTTTGAAACAAATTTTTTCGAAAAAATTTGCTCATAAGAATTAAAATGTGTTTTTGAAATAAATTTCATAAAATAATGCTCCTTTTTATTTTATTAATATCATAAAAACTTCAATCGAGGAATAACGACATTTACTAATTTTACACTAAAAACTAATTAAAAGTCAATTAAGTTTTATATTTTTAAATTGACTTTAAACTCATACAAAGAATATAATTTGATGGATAATATGTTATAGGGGGGATTAGAATTAAATATTTAGGGGAAATAATGGCATTAGTAGCAGCATTGGGCATGGCAGGAGCATCGATCTCCTTTGAGATTGCCGGTAAAAAAGTAGGTTCCCTTACGGTGAATATCGTGAGGCTCGTACAGGGAATGATTTTTTTGAGTATTACCTCTTTTTATGTTAGGGGGCTGCCTCTTCCGACAGACGCCAGTTTAAAAGAATATACGTTTTTAGGAATATCTGGCTTCATAGGGATGTTCTTAGGTGATCTGTTCATGTTTGAATCCTTCGTTCTGTTAGGAGCTCGTATAACTACCCTAATAATGACCACAGTACCTGTGGTGACTGCTCTTTCAGCATGGATTCTGCTGGGGGAAACCCTGAGTTTTCAAGAGGGGACAGCTGTTTTCCTTACTATAGGCGGGATATTCCTGGTGATGTTTAATGGTAACGGAAAGGGAGAGAAAAAAGAAAAATTCCCAATAAAAGGTATGTTCTGTGCCATAGGTGGAGTTTTGGGACAGTCTTTAGGGATGGTTTTCAGTAAAATAGGACTGGAATCCTATGATCCCATTGCTGCTACCCAGATTAGAATAATTGTAGCAACAATAGCCTTTATAATCCTCATATCCGTCAGGGGAAAATGGGGAGAAATAAAAAACGGGATAAAAAATAAAAAAGCTTTTAGGTGGTTGGTGGTAGGATCGTTTTTTGGTCCCTTTGTAGGAGTCACAGCAATGCTCATAGCTTTAAAAAATGCAAGTGCAGGGATAGTATCCACCCTTTCATCCACAAGTCCCATCCTGGTGATACCCTTTTGTATCCTGATATTCAAGGAAAGAGTGAGACCTATAGAAATTTTAGGGGCTGTTATATCTGTAGGAGGAGCGTCGCTTTTCTTTATTTAATTTACTTATGAGCAACGTCACGTTGCTTTTTTTATTTAGTTATACATGATATAATTAGTGGAATAAAATTAAATTAAATGGAGGTAAGCAAATTGGAAAATATTTGGTTCCCATATACACAGATGAAGACTATGACTACACCTATCCAAATAGAAAAGGGAGAAGGTGTATATTTATATACCAATGATGGTGATAAATTAATAGATACCGTTTCTTCTTGGTGGTGTGCAATTCATGGATATAATAATATAGAGATAAATAATGCCATAAAAGATCAAATAGATAAGATGTCCCACATCATGCTAGGGGGGCTTGTCCATCAGCCTGTTATGGAACTCAGTAAAAAGCTTTCAGCTATTTTACCCGGCGATTTAAATCATTGCTTTTTTTCCGACAGCGGGTCTGTAGGAGTGGAAGTAGCTCTAAAGATGGCAGTTCAATATTTTAATAATAGTGGAGAAAAGAGGACAAAGTTTATATCTTTTATAGATTCATACCATGGAGACACATGGAAAGCTATGGAGGTAGGAGATGACCCAGATTATCATAAAGCCTTCAAGGGGGATGATATCCCTGCAAATTTTTATGTGGAACCAGATAATATAGATGAATTAGAAGATATATTGAAAAAACATTCTGCAGAGATAGCAGGATTTATAGTGGAACCTATCTTACAGGGTGCAGGTGGATTTAAGATCCATTCCAGGGAGTATCTGAAAAATGCCCGTAAACTTTGTGATAGATATGGTGTACTCTTTATCTTTGATGAGGTAGCCACAGGATTTGGACGGACAGGAGATCTATTTGTTGCTTCAGAAGATTTGATTCCGGACATTATAGTCCTGGGAAAGGCTTTGACCGGGGGATACTTAGGTCATGCTGTGACAGTGGCTACAGATGAGATATATGATAAATTTTATTCCGATTCTCCAGAAGATGCTTTTATGCATGGACCTACATTTATGGGGAATCCTCTTGCCTGTGCAGCAGGGTTAAAATCAATTGAAATTTTCCAGAGGGAGGATTATCTGTCTAAGATAAAAAAGATAGAGTCGACTCTTATGAAATTAAAGGAAATAGATCATCCTCTTATAAAGGAAGTCAGAGTAATAGGCGGATGCGGATGTATAGAGGTAACCGATAACAAAATTTTAAAGGGATTTAAGGAATATTGTTTTTCAAAAGGAATATGGAATAGAACATTTTTAAATTTTGCATATATCATGCCCCCCTATATAATCTCTTCCGACGAGTTAAATTATGTTGTTGAAACCTTCAAAACCTGGTTTGAGCAGGAGCAGAAAGATGTTTTATAGGGAACTTCTAGAGGAGTTAGAGGATCTGAAAAGACAGTCTAATTACAGGGAATTGAAAGTTGTTGAGGACAGCTATATTTTGGACTTCTCCTCCAATGATTATCTGGATTTAAATTCAGATAAAAATTTCAAGAAAAAATTTATAGATAATTTAGATTTCAATAAGATGCCCTTTGGAAGCTGCGGTTCCAGACTTTTAGGAGGGAATCATAGGGAAATCAGGTGTTTTGAAGATGAGATCGATGAAGTTTTTAAAAAAAAATCTTTAGTTTTTGGCAGCGGGTATGATGCCAATGCCACAGTCATAGAAACTTTTTATTCCAAGGGAGATATAATCTTTACCGATAGGTATAATCATGCCAGTATCTATGACGGTCTTATAAATTCCGGGGTTAAGATAGTGAGGTATAAACACTTGGATTATCTGGACCTGGAGAAAAAATTAAAAAAATATAGAAACACCTGGAAGAGGTCTCTGATTATTACAGAGAGTATCTACAGCATGGATGGAGATATTGTTGATTTAGACAGGATGGTTTCATTAAAAAATAAATATGATTCCCAGCTCTATCTGGATGAAGCACATTCATATGGTGTTTTGGGCTACGGACTAGCTCATACAAAATCTTTAACAGAAGAGGTAGATTTTATCATGCTGGGATTGGGAAAGGGCGGCTCCAGTAACGGAGGGATACTGATATTAGATAACATCGCAAGATCATATATCATAAACAGGGGAAGGAAATTTATCTATACTACAGCTCCATCTCCTATCCAGACCAGCTGGAACAGGTATGTATTTAAAAACATGCCGTCTTTAGACCATAAAAGAAAAAAATTAAATTTATTGAAAAAATTATGTTATAAAAAATTAAAGGAAAAAAATATAGAAACTGTAAGTACAGAGCAGATCATAAGCATCATCATTGGAGATAATAAAAGATGTATAGAGCTGTCTGAAATCTTAAGGAAAAAAGGGTATCTTGTCTATCCAATTAAGGAACCTACAGTTCCAAAGGGAACAGCCAGGATAAGACTCACCCTGACAGCAGATATGGATATGGAAAAATTAATGATGTTTATAGAAAGGTTAGAAAAAATCTTAATCCGAATAACGCAGGTAAACACAAATAAAGTTAATTTAGAGTTATGTGAAAAATAAAAAGATTTTATTTTTGTAATTCGTGGTAAAGAAAAGGTTTTGAATTCGACCAGAGGTCGTTAGGAGGTCATAGGTGAAATTAATATTATTTTTTAATGGGTGGGGAGTCCCCAAGGAGACCTTTAAATTTTTAGATTGGGATGATTTTGAAGTCAAAATTATAGATCTGGATGAAAAAATAGATTTAGAGGACTTGGAGAAATATGAGGAGATAGATGTTATTGCCTGGTCCTTTGGGGTTTATAATGCTTCCAAACAACTGGGAAATTTAAAAAAAATATCTTTAAATAAAGTAATTGCAATAAACGGGGGTACAAGAGCCATTCATAGAAGGGATGGAATATCTCCTATGATATTTAACCGGACTCTGGAAAATTTAGATATAAATAGATATTTGGAGTTTATGAAAAATACAGGGCTGGATATCCTGGAGATTAAAGATGATGAAGTTATAAAAAAATACAGGGAGATCTTAGCTGAATTCGGTGAAAATTATTGTGAGATACCGTCGATATTTAAATATTCATTGATCTCTACCAAGGACAGAATTTTCACCTCCAGGAGTTTGGTGAATTATTACAAAGATACGGAATATAAACTTATAGAAGAGGAACATTACCCTTTCGACAGGTGGAATAGCTGGGGAGAGATATTGGATGAATTTTGATAAAAAATTTGATAGATATGAGGAAAATGCTCATATTCAAAAAATTGTAGCGAAAAAATTAATAAATCTGGTTCCTAAAAAAAAATACAGGACTATTTTTGAGATTGGTGCCGGGACAGGTGTTCTGACCAAAAATATAATAAAAAATATAGAGTATAAGGATTTAATAGTCAATGATAAATATTTTGAGAGTAAGGAATATATAAAAGATCTGCCTTCTGTGGAGTTTATAGGAGGAGATATTGAAAAGTTAGAAATAGGAAAAGCTGATTTAATTATATCCAGCTCGGTATTCCAGTGGATAGAAGATAAAGATAAATTATTTGAAAAAATATCCAACGCTTCAGATACTTTGGTATTTTCCATCTATATAAAGGGGAATTTGATGGAAATTTCAGATCATTTCGGGATCTCCTTGGAATATCTGGATATGAAAGAGTTGAAAATCCTCCTAAGTCCTTATTTTAAAAATATCAGCGGATATGAGGAGGAGTTTAAGCTAGCCTTTGATACTCCCATGGAGGGATTGAAACACCTTAAGAATACAGGGGTAACAGGAATAGGACAGACAAATATGGAGAAGATAAGGAATTATTCAGCCAGGGAATTAACCTATAAGGTCGGGTATTTTATCTGTGAAAAGTAAAAACCTGTAGACTGAACACGAGATAGCAAAAAAAATTGAACAGAAAAAATAAATCTTTTGGAACACAGAGATCCACTGAGGGATTATACGAAGAATATACGAGTATTAATTTTGTTCATACTTAATAAAGAAAATTAAATATATAAATTCCTTATAACTAGAAGAAATTTTGAATGTTTAATTAGAGTTTCACAGAGAAAAGAGAGGTCTCTGTGTATCTTTTTTCATCCTCCGTGCAGCTCTGTGACCACTGTGTCTCTGCGTTGTATATCTTTAGTGTAGATTAGTGGCAAAAAGGTTAGAGGAGTGGCATAAATTTATAAAAATGGTATTAGAAAGTAAGTTTCTTTTACTTGTGTTAAATTTATGATAGAATATATGTTGAAATTTTAGGAGGTTAGGATGAATTATTCAGATAAATTATTTATACAGGAAGCAAAGGATATATTAGCAGGAGCTACAAATGACGGATTAGACGGAGTAAGACCTGTATGGGCAGACGGGACTACTGCAAATACAGTGGCAAAATTTGCATCAATAACAAGGTACGATCTGTCTAAGGGGCTGCCGATAACTACCTTAAGACGTCAATATTGGAAGGGTGCTATCCAGGAATTGATATGGATATGGGTGAAAAATTCCAATAACATCAAGGATCTGCCATTAAAGATATGGGATTCTTGGGCTGACGAAAACGGAAGTATCGGGAAAGCCTATGGATATCAGCTGGGAAAAAAGATAGATTTTCCTGAAGGAAATATGACCCAGGTAGAGAGAGTCATCTATCTATTGAAGAATAAACCTGGTGACAGAAGGATGGTAGTAACTATCTGGAACAATGAAGATATGAAAGATATGGGACTGGTTCCCTGTGCTCATACCATTACTTTTTCTGTGATAGGGGGGAAACTTAATGCAGTCCTGGATCAGCGTTCAGGAGACTTCTTAGCGGCTTCGGGGCCTGGTGGATACAATGAGATCCAGTATGCTACTCTGGTATATATGATGGCTCATATTGCAGGGTTAGAAGCAGGGGAGTTTGTTCATCTCACTGTAAATCATCATATCTATGACAGACATATAGATTATGTAAAGGAAATGATTGCCATTGGAGAAGAATTTGATACAGAATCAGAATTACCAAAATTAATCATTAAAAATAAGGTAGAGAACTTCTTTGATTTTACCATCGATGATTTTGAATTAGCAGGATATGAACCTAAGTCCAAGTCAAATAAGATTGAGATAGCTATATAGGAGGAAAATTTATGGTTAATATGATATATTCTATCTCCTACAGGGAGAACATAGTGGGAAATAGAGACACAAATGATCTGGTATTTAATATAAGGGAGGATCTTCAATTTTTTAAGGAGATGACCATTGGAACTACTATGATAATGGGAAGAAAAACTTTTGAATCTTTACCTACTGGGGGACTGCCTAAAAGGAAACATGTGATAGTTTCAAATAAGATAAAAACAATTGAAGATGCCAAAGAAATTTTAGGGGAAAAATATATTGAAAATTTAACATTTATAAATTTAGAAAACTTAGAGGGGTATATTAAAGAAGAAAGCAAGGTCAATGATATCTCGGTGATTGGAGGAGCTATGCTTTATTCCTACTTTTTAGAGGATAAGAACCTGTTTGACCTGGTTTCTAACATCTATGCTACCGAAGTGGAAAGAATTCCGGATATTAAAAACCCTGTAAAGTTGATGGGTCACGGTAGTCTAAAAGAAAAGTGCAGTTTTGAAGTTGTTAAAATCGGTCAGGGAAAGGACAGATTGGACAACAATAATTTGGTAAACTATAAAGTAGTCAGATATTTCAAAGGAAATATCTAGAAACTTGATTTGTACAAAATATATTTTTAACTAGAGAGTCCAAAAGACTCTCTTTTTTGTACAGACTAAAATCTAGCTTTTTTTACCACCAATCGAAACTAGGATATACGAGTATTAAATTCTTACTGTAATTACACAGATGTGAAAACAAAAATCCGCGTTCTATTTCCATATGCTAATTTGGCTAATCTACAGGAATATTGAGATTTATATTTCAAACTAAAAAAAAAGTTATAAAAGGAAATTTTTCATAAAACTTGTATTTTATAATTAAATGAAATTTAAGGGGGCATTTATGAAATATCTTATATTAGGAAATGGAATTGCAGGGATTTCTGCTGCAATTTCTGCCAGAGAACATGATGAAACAGGGGAAATCTCCGTTGTGACTAAGTCACCTATGCCATTTTATTACAGGATAAGGCTTATTGAGTATCTTGCAAAAAAAACTCCTATAGAAAAATTGATAGCCTATGGAGATGCATATTATGATGACAAAAAAATAAAGGTGACTTTAAATAAGGAGGCTGTCAGGATAGATAGTAAAAATAAAAAAGTAGAATTTTCTGATGGGAGTATGATGAGCTATGACAGACTCCTCTTAGCTACAGGTGCCAGACCTCGTTATCCGGATATAGAGGGGATGGATAAGGAAGGGATCCTCAAATTTCGTGGAGCCAGTGATTCGGATGAGATAATACATCATATAGAGATATGTGATCGTGTTGTAGTATTAGGAGGGGGGGTCTTAGGGCTGGAAGCTGCCAACTCTCTGGTACAGCTGGGAAAGGATGTAACCGTAGTGGAATCTGCAGATAGGCTGCTCCATAGACAATTGGGCAGGGAAGGAGCTGAGATATTACAGAGGACCTTGGAGGAGAAGGGGATAAAATTCATATTGGGGAAAACCATTAAAAGAATTGTAGGTAGTAAGAGGGTAGAGGGAGTAGAGTTTGAGGATGGAACTATTTTTGATACAGGATGTATAGTTCTTTCAGCAGGGATTATTCCAAGACTGGAGTTGTGTGAAAGTGCCGGTATTGCCTTTAATAGAGGGATTATCGTAGACGAGCATATGGAAACTAATATAAAGGGAATCTTTGCTGCTGGAGATGCAGCAGAATTTAAAGGAACCCTTTATGGACTCTGGGCACCTTCTAAGGAACAGGGAGAAGTGGCTGGGGGGAATATGACCGGTATTAAGATTCGAAACTATAACCCTACTGTGCCTGAGTTACGTCTTAAAATTACAGGTATATCTCTATTCTCAGGAGGTAATATAGATGAGGATGGAGCAGTTCTTTACAAGTATAATAAAGATGGTATATTTAGAAAATTTTTTGTAAGGGACAATAAGATAGTAGGAGCTATTCTTATTGGCGATATGAAAACTTCCATGATGGCCGGCCATTTTATAAGATCAAAGGAGGGGCCTGAAGTTCTTTATGGATTATATGAATAACTATCTTTTAAGCTGCCTATAAAGCAGCTTTTTTGTTTTAAAATCCTATTTCAGTTTATAGTAAGAAATTAACTGAACAGGATTTTTATCTAGGTGTGGTATAAAGTTATTGAGATGAAAAAATAATCTAAAGGAGGAGTGAATCCTATGTCTATAAGTACTAAGGGTGGAGATAAAGGGAAAACATCTCTCTGGAGCGGAGAGAGAATAGCTAAGAACAATTCCAGGGTGGAGGCCTATGGAACAATAGATGAACTGAATTCACATCTTGGAGAAACAAAGCATTATGTGAAAGTACAGAAAGTAAAAGAGATAATAGAAGGTATACAGCATGATTTATTCAGGGTGGGAGGAAGTCTGGCTACTGTAGGTGAGTTTAGTAAACCAATTGAAAAATATCATGTGGATCATATAACAAACATGGTCTATGAACTGGAAAGGGGACTTGAGTTTAAAGGTTTTGTAGTGCCGGGAATGACGATACAGTCTGCTAAACTGGATATAGCAAGAGCTGTAGCCAGGAGAGCAGAAAGAAGAGTCCTCTCCCTGGCAGATGAAGCAGAAATAAGTGAGGAAGTAAAAAAATATGTAAACAGACTTTCCGATCTTATATATCTTCTGGCAAGAATAGAAGAAAAAGCAGAGGGGAAGCTGAAGTTAGAGGAATGGAAATAGCAGTTAAAAAGTTATATCACCATCCACTCTTTCATGGGAGTTTTCTGAATAAGAGTTGAGCTATTATTATTTTTTTTCATATTTTGTAGTATAATAGAATTACAGAAAAGAAAACTTGTAAACATTAATGGTAGAGGTGATAAGGTGAAAAAAGTAAAGTTAATCTATAACCCCTTTTCGGGGAATAATAAAATAATAAATCAGATAGATACAATAATAGAGGTATACCAAAAACATGGTTATCAATTGATACCATTTAGAATCTCCTATGAAGCGACCTTAGAAGATGCTTTCACAGATTTGAATGATGAGGGGTGGGACCACCTCCTCCTGGCTGGTGGAGATGGATCTGTCAGTGACAGTATAAATATGATGAAAAAAATGAAAATAGACCTGCCAGTTGGTATCTTACCAACCGGGACAGCCAATGATTTTGCTAAATGTATAGGTATACCCAGTACCATAAGGGAAGCGTGTGAACAGATAATAACCTCTGAATCAAAAAAAATTGATCTGGGATATGTCAATGGAAAATTTTTTATAAATGTATTAAGTTTTGGATTGTTTACAGAAGTATCTCAAAATACTCCTACAAATCTTAAAAATACCATGGGAAAACTGGCTTACTATATCAATGGAATCAAGGAACTTCCAAAATTTAAAAAATTAAAGATCTTTGTAGAGGGGAATGAATATTTCTATGTGGGAGATGCTTTTTTAGTATTTATTTTCAACGGGAAAACAGCCGGGAATATTAACATTGCATATAAAGCAGAATTAGACGACGGGATGCTGGATGTAATAATAATAAAAGCGGACCTGGTGCATACAGCTAAATCATTTTTTAATTTTTTAATTAGAAATCATCTAGAAGACAGTGATAACGGAATATCTTACTTTAGAACGAACAGTGTCAGGATAGATTGTGCTGAAGAACTCCGTACCGATATAGATGGGGAAAAAGGACCAGAGTTCCCGCTGCATATAACCTGCAAAGAGCATAGTTTGAATATCCTGGGATATAGGAAGGTCGAACCTAAGCAGATAGATAAATTTTTAGAAAACTTAAGATCGAGCTTACCTAAAAAAACAAAGTAATTTATACTAGAGGGGGGGAACTATGAACATAAAATATTTTTCAACATTAAAATTTATATTTATTAAAGCTGTAAATGATCTGTTTCCAAATTCAAAAGTGAAGATACTTTTTTCACTAAATAATGGCGTTTTAGCAGAAATCATAGGAGAAAGAAGTGTTACAGAAGAGGATGTCCAGTTGATCAAAGAAATGATGAGTAAAATAATTCATTCGGATATTACCATAAAGAGACAGGATATGAAGAGTTGTAAATTTACTAAAAAGTCATGTTTTGACCACAGGGAAGATATAGCCAGGTTGGTGGAGTACTCCCCTGATCACGATATTAGTTTATATGAGATGGATGGATTTTATGATTTTTTTCACAATGGATTATTTTCCAGCACTGGTTATATAAACTTATTTGATGTTCTTAAATATGGGGATGATAATGGAATAATTTTAAAAGCTCCTCTGAGAGAGGGGGAATATACCCTTCCTAAAACTGTAGATCACCCTAAATTAGCAAAGATATTTTGTGAGAGTGAGAGATGGGGGGAAATATTAGATATTCCAGATGTAGGAGCATTAAATAAAATCAGCCTGGAGGGTGATATCGGGGAATTAATCAGAGTCAACGAGGCATTACATGAAAAAAAATTAGCTTATATAGCAGATGAGATAACTAGCTGCAAGGATATTAAATTAGTTACGGTAGCCGGACCTTCCTCATCAGGAAAAACTACATTTACCAAAAGGCTGGCCATCCAGTTAAAGGCAAATGGAGTAAAACCAGTGGTAGTATCTTTGGATAATTATTATAGAGGTAGAAAATATATCCCCTTAGACGAAAGCGGGGAAAAAGATTTTGAGTCTATAGATGGTTTGGATTTAAATTTATTAAATGAACACCTGGTTAAATTAACAGCAGGGGAGGAAGTGGAAATTCCCATATATAATTTCCATACCGGACAAAGGGAGAACAAGGGAGTCCGAACTAAACTTTCTGAAAACGGACTTCTCCTAATTGAGGGCATTCACGGCTTAAATGAGAAATTGACCAGTCATATTGAGAAAAAACATAAATTTAAGATCTATATCAGTTGTTTGACGGCATTAAATATCGATGATCATAACCGGATCCCAACCAGTGAAGTCAGGAAATTAAGGAGAATTGTGAGAGATTCTCTATCCCGTGGAACTTCTGCTCATGGAACTTTGGATATGTGGGATTCCATACGAAAAGGGGAGGGGAAAAACATTTTCCCATACCAAGAGGAAGCCGATGCCATATTTAACTCCAACTTAATATATGAATTAGGTGTATTGAAAAGATATGCAACCAAGGAGTTGAAGAAGATCGATTCATCCAGTAAGCACTACGGGGAAGCCATAAGACTCATAAAATTTTTGAGTTACTTCAGGGAGATAGATAAGGAATTGGTTCCAGATAATTCCATATTAAAGGAATTCATAGGTGGCAGTTATTTTTATAAATATTAGGGAGTTTGGTCTATTGTGACAATAAAAAATTAAAACTATAAGAGGGTAATGATCATCTGACCATTACCCTCTATTTTTACTCTATAATCTCTTTATATGTTGTATTTTGAACAGTATTGAAAGCCTGGACTTCCAATTGATCTCCTAGATGAGTGATATTTGAGCTGTCAATCTCAATCTCAGTTGATTCTATAAATGATCTTGTAAATCCTAAAAAGTTGATAGTGACAGGGTAACTTAATACAAGTTTATCTACCTCAGCTATATCCCCTGCAAAATCAGTCCTAATGGTAATATTTCCATGGGTTATCTTGGGAGTATTGTTATAATAACTAAATAGAACCTGTAAACTCCTGGTATTTTTTAGGAGTTCTTTTAAATTAATGTCCCTAATTTTTATTTGTTTTTTTACAGACAGATATTTATCTATTGTATCGAGAATTATATCTAATTTTTCCACATCTTCATTTGAAATAATCTTGAAATTCCCACTAGTTTTTTTATTTTTAAAACTCAGTTCAAACCCACTAAATAAATTTTTAAAGAATATATATATATTTCTCCCCTTTATATTAACGGTGTTTTCAGAAATTTTATAGGCAAACCTCATGACTCTGTCACCGTCTAATAGAAGTCTTAAATAGAAATCATGATTTTTAAAATCTACAACTTGATATTTCCCCGACATGTGAGATTTAACTGCAACATTATAGATTGTCTGGTCATTACACCTTATATCCGCTTTTCCAGCAAATACTTTATTCTCTAATTTCATTTGAGGAAGGTCGGCACACTCAAAGGGGATCTTTATATCTAAGGCTTTATAATGGTTGATCTCAGAAAAATCATCAACTTTGTAAGCTGGGGATCTTCTTTCCCTGAATTCAACTAATCTTTTCTGCCTGTTTCTAACTTCTGTTTCGATTATCTCCCCTTTCAGTGTGTTCCCGTCTAGATACAGGGGGATCTCCAGATTTTCAACAATATATTCCTCTTCTATTGGTTCATTTTCTATTTTTTCTTCTGCAGTCTCCAGATTATTCTCTGTTATCTCTTCAATTTCAACAATATTTAGGTTGTCTTTTTTTTCATCGGTTACCAAGACTTCTTCTTTCTCAAATATTTTTAATTGTTTTTCCTCTTTATTTTCATTTATTTCCTCTTCAACCATCACTTTTTCTAAGTTATCTTCTGAATTTTCAGATTTTAATTCCCTATCTTCAATCTTATTATCCATTTCCGGTGTTTGAATTTTTTCTGTATTTTCAACTACTTGGATCTCTGCCTCTGCCTTAGTAGTCTCTATATTTTCATTATTAAAATATAAAGCCATTTTTTTTACAAAATTTAGGTCATCTTCGTAGATAAATTCAAATTTATTTGAAATTAACCATGATTCATCTTCCATAGAGATAGGGTTGGAAGTTACAAAATATCTGGCAGTATTGGACAAATTTGTTTTAGAAAATACCAGGGTAAGGATATCTTTAGTATCTTCGTCTAGGTTGACTCCTAATAGAATTAAGTTTTTATCTTTCAATTCTTTATTTAATTTTTCCCAAAAATGATCGTATAATTTCAATTTTTTGACTTTTCTCATATTTTGAGAAGTTAATATTATTCGTTCTGTATGTCCATAATCTCCTAAAAGTTTAAATAAATTTACATTGGATTTTGTGAGTTCTTTCTCACAAAAAATATTGTGAACCTCTCCATCTGTCCATATAGATTCTAAAATTTCAGAATGATCGTGGGTAATAATGGTATCTATCACCCCTATTTCAGAAAGATAGGAATAGGGTCTTAGTTTCCCCTCTAATTGCAGCTCATGGCTGAGAAGCGAGATCAGATTCATCATATTTCCAGTAGCACTATCTAAAAATATTTGGGAAACTTCAGTTAATCTTTCCCTGTTTTCTACTTTTTCTTTTATATCCTCACTGAGTTCCTTATAGATTTTTAAGGCCAGCTCGTTCTTTGTAGGAATATTTAATTTTTTATTTATATTGTCACCTATCCAAAGTGCATAATTATTATAATTTACCTTTTCAAAAATTTCCAAATCGTTTCCTCCTGCATAAATATACTCGATTAATTATACTTTATTTTTGCTCTATTCACAATGAAATTTAAGAAAAGTCATATATACGAGTTATCACTCTTGTTGATATATATATATATTTATAAACTGTCATTAAGTTAATTGAAAAAAAAAGTCAAATGGTGTAGTATTAAGGGGAATTTTGTTTCGATGGTGATAAAAATATAGGAAAAATGATATAAAAATAATTTAAGAGGTGGTTGTATGAAAAATTTAGATCTAAATAAAGTGACTAATGCTGTAGAAAAGATGTGTATGGAAGCCAATTTTTACCTGGGTTCAGATGTTTTAGATAATTTAAAGAAAATTGCTGAAACTGAAGTATCTCCTGTAGGGAAAAATATATTGAATCAGATCGTAACTAACCATGAAATTGCTCAAGAGAATCAGGTACCTATGTGCCAGGATACCGGAATAGTAGTGGTATTTTTAGAAATCGGTACAGAGGTTTATATAGATGGAGATATCTATGAAGCCGTAAATGAAGGAATCAGAAGGGGTTACGAAAAGGGATTCTTGAGAAAATCAGTTGTAAAAGATCCGTTGGACAGGGTAAATACAAAGGATAACACTCCTGGAATCATCCATACGAAGTTAGTGCCTGGAAGTGATAAGGTGAAGATTATCGTAGCTCCAAAAGGTGGCGGAAGTGAAAATATGAGTGCTATCAAGATGTTAAAACCAGCTGATGGTATAGAAGGAATTAAGGAATTTGTTGTGGAAACAATTAAAAAAGCCGGTGGGAATCCATGTCCTCCAATTATTGTAGGAGTAGGAATCGGAGGATCTTTTGAAAAAGCTGCATTGTTAGCTAAAGAATCTCTAATGAGAGATGTAAATGACAGCAGTTCAAACCCTATAAACGCTAAATTAGAAGATGAATTATTAGAGTTAGTGAATAAAACCGGGGTAGGACCTATGGGCTTAGGTGGAAGGAATACAGCACTGTCAGTAAAGGTGGAAACTTATCCTTGTCATATTGCATCGCTGCCGGTTGCTATAAACTTAAATTGTCATGCTGCCAGACATAAGGAGATAATCTTATAAGATATTGTCACAAAGTAACTAGAACTTTGAGAAAATGAGATAAAGAGACTCGCCAAGAGAACATTTTTGAGGTTAAAAACCCTTTTTTTCAGATGTTCCCTAGCTTCTCAGTAAAGATTCTACTCAGTCGTCCAACAGAATAAGTTCCGCAGTGTAGCGAGGACTGTAGCTATAAAAAGACGGGCATTACCTTTGACTTACTCAAATAACATCATTAAAAAAAGTCTGCTTTTCTTTCCTCTATTTCTTTTCAGATAAAAAGAAACAGAGCCAGTTAAGGATGGAATCCTTAGATTTTTTTACAGGTAGCAACTTAGGTTAATTTAGTATTAATTAGTGACATTAAAATTTAATATTGTGGAGGTTATAAAATGAAGTTAACAACACCATTAAAAGATAGTGATATAGAAAAATTAAAAGCAGGGGATACTGTAAAGATCTCTGGTACTATATATACAGCAAGGGATGCAGCCCATGCAAGATTGGTTAAATTATTAGAAGAGGGAAAAGAACTGCCATTTGACCCAAAGGGGCAAATAATTTATTATGTAGGACCAACTCCTGCTAAGCCGGGAAAAGCAATTGGAAGTGCAGGACCTACAACTTCTTATAGAATGGATCCATATGCACCAAAATTAATCGAAGTTGGATTAAAGGGAATGATTGGAAAGGGTGCCAGAAGTGATGAAGTAAAGGAATATATAAAAAAACATAAAGCTGTATATTTTGCAGCAGTAGGAGGAGCAGCAGCTCTTATAGCACAATCTATTAAAAAAGCTGAAGTTATTGCATATGATGATCTGGGAGCCGAAGCCATCAGAAAGATGGAAGTAGAGGATTTTCCTGCTATAGTTATAAACGACATCTATGGAAATGATCTCTATGAGATGGGTCAAAAAGAATATAACATCGAAGATTAATTTAGCTGACTGGACTTGTGCAAAAATTGCATAACAAAATAAAAATACAGGAACTCCTATTTAGGAATTCCTGTATTTTATTTTTGTATTTCGATTCGGTTTCTCCCATTATTCTTGGCTCTATACAGTAATTTATCTACTTCATCGACCATCTCTTCCAACTTAGTGTATGAGGTTTTTGAATTTTTCTCAATAATTCCACCACTAAAACTAACTGCGAGTTTGTCATCTTTCCACCTTAATTGGTTAATTATAGTCTTTATCCTTTCTATTATCTTTAATGCCTCTTCTGATTTCGTATTTGGCAGTATAATCAAAAATTCTTCCCCGCCATACCTGCCGATGTGGTCTTCGTCTCTCAAATTTTCCTGCAATGCCACAGCTATTTTTTTTAAAACTTCATCTCCCATCATATGCCCAAATACATCATTTATTTTTTTGAAATGGTCGATGTCGATTAATGAAATTGATAGAGGTAGTCCGTTCTCATTGGATTTCTCAACCTCTGATTTTAGCTTTTTAAAAATATACCTTCTGTTATAAAGCTGGGTCAGACCGTCCCTGATTGAAAGTTCTTTCAGGTTTTTTTCCATGCCCTTCCTTTTCGTTATATCCCTTAAAAAAGTTATCTGCCTTTTTTCATCTTCCAGTTCTAAAGCTGAAGTACTTATTTCAGCTGAGAGTAGAGTCCCGTCTTTTTTCTTAATCATTACCTCTCTATGGGAATTTTTCAAATCAACGCCTCTTTCTACAGAAAAACCTTTTCTCTGATTCTCAGCCATGAGATCAGCCAGAGATAAATTCAAAAGCTCCTCCTTTGTATATCCCAGCATCCTGTGGATACTTTCATTACAGTCTAATATTTCCCCTCTGTCATTTTCTAAGTATATGCCGTCCATTGAAAGGTTCAGCAGGATCTCAGAGACATTTTCCTCATATTTGATGATACTTTTTATCCTTTTTAAAACATGTAACTCAAGCAGAAGCGCTAAACTACCTAAAAAGAAAATGATATAGCTAATCCCTGCTATGTGTTCTATGATCCTTTCTTTCAGTATTTTTCTTTTGAACACTATGGCATCATTTATGTCATCTAAATATACCCCTGTTCCTACCATCCAATTCCAACCTGAGACACCTTTAACAAAAGTTATCTTGTCTACCGGTTGGTTTTTGCTAGGTTTATGCCATTTGTAATATACAAATCCACCATCTTTTTTTTTGGCAGCCTTTGCCAATTCCTGGACTATTTTTACTCCACGGAAATCTTCTAGTTCCCACTCGTTTGTCCCTATTAGTTGGCTTTGTTTTTTGTCTCCTGTGGTCAGATTAAGACCATTAAAATTAGATACAAAAATATAACCATCTCTTCCAAAACTTACCCTTGAGATTCTTTCTAATATTTCCTGCTGCTGCTCATATTGAAAATCCTCGTAATATTCCCCTGTGCCTATCCAAATGTTGAGGGGCTCTACTAACTTAAAAAAAGAAACCTTTCTGTGGCTGTTTCCAATATCACCTGGATGTTCCCACATATATTCATAGAACCCTTCGCCCTCTGAAGTTAAAATTTGCACTATATCTCTAAAGATATACTTACCTTCAGGACTTCGGTAATCCAGTACTTTTTTCCCTTGAATTTGTGGACGGTCTCCAAATAAAAGGGTTACGTCTTGGACCCTCCCTCCGAAATAATAACCCCTGCCTTTATTGAAGGTGACCCCAGAAAATGTTTCTGCGATTATCTGTTCTATCTCCTTCTTACTTTTCTTATTTTTATTCCTTTCATATATATTTATGACAATGTCGTATGCCTCATATCCTCTTTCTCGAATACTCTCCCTGAGCTTTTCCTCCGTTTTAGATTTATGGTGTTCTATCTCATCGATAACTTTATTGACCTCGTTTTGGATTAAGTCTTTTTGGGAAGCTATGTATTCCTCTTTTAATTGTCCTGATTCCCTATAAAAGGTAGAGTAGCTGGTATATACCCACAATCCCCCCATTACCAGAATTGCTATGATCAATATAAATAAGGTGGTAAAACGAAAATACCTTCCTATTTTTTTTAAATCCTGCATCTTATCTCTCCCTGTAACTAAATACTTTATAAATTTTAGACGTCCTATAGCCATGAAATAGATCGTAGCTTCTCTTAAAAACAACGTCATTTGTAATAAAATATAAGAACTTTATTTAACTTCATCCCTTTTTTTCAGATTAAAATTGTCTCGACAAGATATTATTATAACATATATTCGATTTTAATTTAAATGAAATTTTAATTTTATAGCTCCCAGATAATGAAAAAAAATTAAAGGAATTCTTTAAAATTTCTTGTAAGAATCAATAGTTATTTTTTTTAAAAATTCATATATTTTTTTTAATTAAATGATCGGAGTGTTTGAAAGAAATAGAAGTGGTTGCTTGATTTTTTGAAATAACAAAAGTTCTCACTTATAAAATGGGGTGAATAAAATGGATGTTTTTGAAGTGTTTCATGTTTTTTTTAAGGATATTATTTTTACATTGTGCGAATTAGTTTTTCTTACCACAGTGTTTTTAATTATATATATTGTAATCCGAACTTTATTTAAAAAAGTAGGTTATATATCTTTTTTTAAAAAAGATAAAGAATATTCTGAAATTATCTTAAAAAAAATCAAATTTTTTTTAATTTTTATATACATATTTCTTATCCTTGCCTTGTTGGGCTATAATGGTTATTTAATTTATAAAAATATAGGTGTTTATCAAAATGCCGTATCTACAGTGTCTGGAATTCCAAGTGAATTTTGGACTGGGCTTTTAGTGGGTGCATTAAAAATTATATTGGTATCCGTTGCGGCTCATTATTTTATAAAGCTGAATTCAAAAATATTGGATAAAGCACAGATTAAATCAAAAGCATATAAAAACCTCAAATCAAACAATGAGACTATAGACAATTTTTTTTTCAGATTACAAAAAATCATAAAAAACAGTATAATTTTTTTAATCTTGATATACGCAATGAATCTTTTATTTTTTCCGGAAAGATTTATAAATAACATGTATGTTGTTTTAAAGATATATTTAATTGCGTCAGGAGGGATTTTACTTGCCAGGGCAGCAACTGTAGTTGTAGACAGTTTAGAAGATCTGAGTAAAAGACACCGGTATCGCGAAGATTACTTAGAATGGTATAACCGATTAAACAGCTTACTACCGTTATTTAGACGTTGTTTAGAATATATTATTTATGTATGGATAACTTCTTTGGCAATGCTTCAGATCAGTTTTTTTTCTAAATATGTTCCCTTTGGAACAGCAGCTGTACAGATAATAGGAATATTCTTCATAACACGTATGGTTGTAGAAATTTTAAAACTTTTTGTAGATAAATATATGATGAAATCAGAAAATGAGTTACTTAATAAACAGAGACGGACACTTATCCCAATAATGAAATCTTTTTTGCAGACCATAGTATATTTTATTGCCTTGATTCTTACACTTAGGGCTTTGAAAATTAATCCGGTTCCTATACTTGCCGGTGCTGGAATTTTTAGTTTAGTTATCGGTATGGGAGCCCAGTCTCTTATCAATGACATCGTTGCCGGAATTTTTATTCTTTTTGAGAGTATTTTTTTAGTAGGAGATTATATTGAAACAGGGTCTTCTCATGGAGTGGTCGAGTCTATTTTTCTCAGGACTACAAAGATAAGAGATCCCAATGGACAGCTCCATATATTAAGAAATGGTCAGATAAATGAAGTAGAAAATTATTCAAAAGGATATACCTTTGCAGTTGTTGAAGTAGGGGTAGCATATGACAGCGATCTAGAGTATGTATTCCAGGTATTAAATGATATCGGAAAACGTATTAAGGAGAAAAATCCCAGTGTTTTAGAAGAACTTGTAGTACGGGGAATAAAAGAGTTTGGTGAATCGGAATTACTTATAAGAACTGTTACAAAGGTTAGACCAGGTCATCATCTCAGTGTGGTTTTTGAGCTTAGAAATATGATAAAAAATGAATTTGATCTAAAGGGTATAGAAATTCCCTTTGCGAGACGTGTAGTGATAATTAAAAATCAGAGTGAGACAGAGCAAAAAAAAAATATTTAAAAAAGCTGTCTGTAATATATGTAAAAAAAAGGCTCTTAGATATATCTAAGAGTCTTAAATTTAGAGAAAATCCCTCTTTATAACTTTAAATTTTTTTAAAGAGCACCGTTATAGACCTCTATTATTTTTATTTCATTTTGTTTTTGCCGGATTATTTCAACTAAACGCTCCTTATATAGGGAATTACCATCTCTTTTACCTATAAATTCAACAAATTTATCTTCAGCCATGGGCTTTGCGAAATAAAAACCTTGTCCATAATCGACTCCCTCTTTCTTTAAGAAATCACTCTCATCTACATTTTCTATTCCCTCTGCCACCGAAGTATATCCCATATCTTTGCTTAATTTTACAAGGGTACTATAGATGTTTTTCCCTTTTTCGGAGTTTTCTTTAATTATCTGCAGTAAACTTTTGTCAAATTTTAAAGTGTCTACAGTCAGCTGGGATAGTCCCCTTAAAGATGCATGACCTGCAGTAAAATCATCCAGTGCTATAGATGCCCCCAGATCCTCTTTAAGAAACTTAAGCTCATCCAGCATTTTGCTGAGTTTATTTATAAATATATTTTCAGTAACTTCTACCTCTATATTTTTCCCAGGAAGATCATATTTATTTAATAAAAATTTTATTTGTTCATATACATCCTCTTCCTCAAATGTTTTTACCGATATGTTAAAAGAACCTTTGAAATCGTTGGAAACAAGATCCTGGTCAATCCATTTTTTTAATTTTTTTATTGTGGATTCAGCTATTAAGAAATCTAATTTTTGTATCAGGCCTGTCTTTTCGGCCAGAGGTATAAATACCACTGGTGATATAATCCCTCTTTCAGGGTGGATCCAACGGGCCAGGGCTTCTATTCCCACTATATCATTTGTCTGCAGATCAACTTTTGGCTGAAAATACGGTATAATCCCCTCTGTATAAAGGGCTTTTTTTAATTCTTTTTCCAGATTTTTATCTTCCTCAAATTGAGCCACTAATTTATTGGTAGCAACAACAATACCACCATCTTTTTTGTCCTTAGCTGTATACATTGCAATATCAGCCCTATGCAGAAAATCTTCCAGATTGTTTACCTCTTCGTCCAGCTCACATATACCTATACTGACACTTATTTCAAATTCTTTATTTATTATATTCATAGGAGTTTTTAATTCTTTCAAAGCCTGTTTCGCAAGGTTTATTCCGGGTTCTAAAGGGGTATCTTTTAGAAAGACAAAGAATTCATCTCCTGCTAACCTGTACACCAGATCATTTTTAAATACCTTTTTTAATCTGCATACCACCTCTTTAAGAATCATATCTCCTGCATGGTGACCGGAATTATCATTTATCAGCTTAAATCCATTGAGGTCTATATACATCCCCAGTCCACCGTCTCTTGAAAAATTGATTTTATCCATTTCTTTTTCAAAGCTGATTCTATTCAGTGCAGTAGTCAAATGGTCGTAGTAGGCTAATTTATGGAGGTTTTTGTGTAAAATATACTTACTTCCGGCAGTCATGGCAGCTATAACCACAACTATCAGCCCTACCATGGATAAAATAAGATTCTTTCTCTTATTTTCCTCCATCTTTTTTGCAATACTAACCGTTAATAACTCCTGAAAGAAATCATTTTTTATTCCTTTCCGGTCGATGAAACCATCGGTTGCCTTATTTATTATACTTAACAGGGTGTCATTCTCCCTTTGTACAGCAAAACAGATGGGCATTTTCTCCAAAGTTTTTATTTTTTCCAGGGAAAGATCGAACCTTGTTTGATGGTAATAGCTAAGTATATCATTATCTATTACACAGCTATCGATTCTCCCATCTTTCAGGGTATCTATCATCTCCCCAAATCTTTCAAATTTTATTATTTTATTGGATTCAGAAAAATATTTAAGGGCGATCTTTTCAGAGATGTCATCCTGGACAACTCCAATCTTCATATTAGTAATATTCTTCTTTCCCCCGTTAGATACAAGTATCATATCCGTATACTCCAATGGCTCGGAAAAATTATGCATACCACCCCTTTCTGGGGTGAAATACATAATTGTCATGTCTCCACTGCCTTTTTTAAACCTTTCATACATGGAATTCCAAGGTTCCTCGGGGGAAAGATTTATAACTTCAACTGGTGTGTCCAAGAGTAGGCTGAGCTCATTTAATATTCTGGAAAATATGCCATCATAAGTTTTTTTATTTTTGTCATAGTAAAATATAGGATAGAACTCGCTGTCTACCAGGATCTCTATCTTCTCTTTTCCCTCCAGATATTTTTTTTCAGCCTTGGTTAGGTTTTTGTAAAATACCGCTCTCTTCCTCTTGGTCTTTTCATTGTCCAGCATCTCAAGGAGTTGAGCTTTATGGCTGTATTTCAGTGCCTTATCTATGATTTTCTTGAGCATCACCTTGCTTTTGGCCAGGCCTATTCCCATGGGATCCACATCTGCTAATTCCAGTACATCTAATCCGTCAGAAAACAGATCTCCTGTATGACTTACCGCATAATCATATTTTGAATTATGGAATGAATCAACTTCTTTTATTTTGAAATTAAGGTTGTTGTTTTTTTTAAATTCTTTCATATATTTGCTGTAGGAAGAGTCAACGAGGACAGCAATTTCTTTTCCAGATAAATCCCTCCATTCATCCAAAGAAATGTTCTTGTTATTTGAAATAACATAGAGTTTTTCGCCATGGATGGGGATAGAAAGATTGAACTCCTCCTTTCTATTTTCAGAGAGAGTAAAATCAAGCAGGAGATCGATCTCTTCTTTTTTAAGATTTTGATACAGGTCTTTCCATTCGTCTATTATAATCTCTGCATCGATATGAAAAAAATCCTCCAATAACGACTCATACTTATGTGCAAGACTGTCCTCTGGATTTTTAATATCTACATACAAACTGTCTATATTTGCCCCTATTTTCAGCCCCCCTTCTTGCATTTTTTCTATGTAGTTTATCTCCTCTTTCGAGTAAATTTTAGATGACTTATAGTCATGGGCATAGGCAGTAACCCCTATTAAAAATAAGATTATCTGTAATAAAAATATAGTGACTTTCTTCAATTTTATCTCCTTTTTTTTAAAATTATAATTGTCTTAACAAACACACTATTATAACATATATTTGATTTTTTAAATATAGAATTTCCTGAAGAATAAAGAAGGTATAATATTCCTATAAGATTTTTTATTTAACCTATAATTTCAAATAACTCATTTATAAATTTACATTCTAAAATGGCATCTCGATGAATCAAATCGACCTGCTCTCCAGCCGATCTTCGGATATACTAAGTTCCTTGAGTATAAAAAATAATTTAGATAAAAAAGGATTTTTACATGAATAATCATATTAAATATATTATAAAACTACGATTATTTTATTCAGTCATAGAGATTAAATATTTACAAATAGGGAGGAATAATATATCTAAATCATTAAAAAAAATCAAACAGATAAATTATCTAGTTATTTAATAAAATTAGGAGGTTGAGAAATATGGATGTAGCAGCTAGAAAAAAATTAGATGAAATAATTAAATTATTGGAAAAGGGAGCAACTGAAAAAGATATATTGGATAAGAAATTCGATGGAAATAAAGCTAAAATGGCGGAATGGATAAATAAATCCTTTAATGAATTCACATTAAAAGAGAAAGAGTTATTGTCATTTCAAAAATATGAAATAGTAAAACAATTAAAAGAAAAAAATATGGGTATTCCTGTGGAAGCTTTAGAAATACTAGAACAACACGAAAAAAGATTAAGAGCCTTAGAATTGAAATTAGAAGATCTACAGAAGTTAAAAAACTCCGAAAAAAAATCTAAATGAAATATCTGACAATATTTGAAAATCACGGACAGCCAATATAAAATATCACAGACAAGACATTAGAAAGGGTTAAAAAAAGGACACTGGAATTAGTGTCCTTTTTGCTTTTATTTTATTAGGTTTAGTTATGAAAATTCCAAAAAAGTTATTTTAAAACTTTTCTTCAAAAACAAGTCTGAGTTTTTCTATGTATTTCATCTTAGGTCTGTATAAGTCTTATACCAATTTAAAAATTTATTATATGTAAGGGGTTTTGTAAAGTAATATCCCTGTGCACAGTCACAGCCCATGTCTTTTAAAATTTTGATCACTTCTTCGCTTTCCACTCCCTCTGCGACTATTTTTTTATCCAGAGCCCGTCCGATATTTATACAAGAACGGACAAGTTCTTTATTTTTTCGGTTGGTTTCAATATCTTTTACAAAGGTTCTGTCAATTTTTATTATATCCAAGGGAAGATTTTGAACGCATGTCAGGGTAGAATTCCCAGTTCCAAAATCATCCAATGAAAATTGAATACCCATACTTTTTAGAGATTCCATTACAATAGCTGTATTTTTAAAATCATCTACACTGCCTCTTTCAAGGATCTCAAATTCTAATTTATCTAAAGGTAATATTTTTTTATTATACTCTTTGATAGTTTTGGTTAATTTAGGGTTTTGTAAAAGGTTTAAAGGAATATTTACAGAGACCCTTAGATCCATTCCCTGTAACTGCATCTTTTTTAAATCCATGAGTGCAGTTTTTAATACCCATTCAGTTACCTTACCTATCATTGCTGTCTGTTCTATATGGGGAATAAAATCATCGGGGGAGACTGCTCCTCTTTCAGGATGATCCCATCTTATCAATGCTTCTACCCCCTCTACTTTTCCAGAATAAAGATCAATTTTTGGATGATATAATATATAAAACTCTTTTTTTTCTATAGCCCTTGGAATTTCACATAGAAGGTCAAAGTTTTTATGGGATGCTGTTTTCATTTCTTCGGAATAAATTTCGTAATGGTTTAGATTTTTTTTAGCAGATCGTCTTGCAATTTCGGAATTTTGAAGGATATCTATATTATTTCCCTCAAGTTTGGCTACCCCAATAAACATGCTGGGGAAATATTCGATCTCTTTTTTTCTTATTTTTTTTAAAACTGTTTTAAAAAAAATTTTAAATTTACTGTTAATTTCTGAACTGGAAAAAATAATCCCAAATCTGCCCCCTCCCAAATAAAAAACTGTGGCAAGATTTTTTTTACCAAAAACATCACTTAAACCCTTAGAAAAAAAGTTTATGAAATCATCGGCATAATTTCCCCCAAAGGTTTCTTTTGTTTTTTCGTAATTTTCAAATTTTAAATTAGCAAAATAAGCATCGGAAGAATAATTTGTAAGAGCAATATTTTCAAAATATTTTAGATTCGGCAGGTTAGTTTTTGTATGATAGAAAGTAATTTTACTCAGCTTATTGATGGTGTTTAAAAGGTAATTCATAATAGCCCCCGAATAACTTCCTATAAACACATAAATAATCATCCTGAAAATCCAGTTAGGGGAATTTTGCATCAATGACAACTCTGAATTCATCGGCATAAAGGGACCTAAAAACAAACCTCCTGTTAAAGCAAATATAAGACCTCCTGCGGGTCCTAAAACAAAGGATCCCGTTATTATTGTCAAAAGCATCAGGTATGATAATGAAGATTTTACACCTCCAAATGAATTGACTAAGTCAGCTACAAAAATCTGCAACGATATCATCAATAAGACAAAAAGTGAATACTGGAAAATACTCATTTTTTTCAACTTTTTAATAGAATTAACCACTGAAATAACACTCATTAAATAAACCACCATCCTATAAACTATATCTAAGCTAATAAATAATTGCCATGTATAAAATTCAAAATTATAGATACAAAATCGTTTTCTGTGCTAGAAAAAAACACTGTTGCGTTTTGATTTTCGAAAACAGTATACCTAATAACTTTAATGTTGTCAAATTAAAGATAAAAAAATACTTAAATTTCCTAAATTTTTATTGTGTTTTACATGAAGTTATTTTAAAAAATTACAGTTATATAATCATTTTCTAATGTTGTTTCATCTTTAGACTTATCGTTTAAAAATTGGAAAACAGATCAATAATTCTTCTTTACTCTTCCTATAAAATGTTCCTTTTGAAAAATTAAGAGATCATTTTTGAGGTTAAATAAGAAAAAATACAAAAAAAGGACACTAAAATTAGTGCCCTTTTTGTATTTTAGGATAAACCCTATATGATCTTAGAACTAGATTCTTTTTAATTGCTTTTCACAAAAAAATTATTTTCATTTGCAAACTTTTCAAACCTCTTAAGATACTTCTCCGTCTTTTCTTTATCTTTGTGGGAAAGGGAAAAGATGAGAGCGTTGATGAGGCACATCACTGCAGAAAGGTGATCTACGAAGAAGGCTTTCTTTACAGGAATAATAAATAAAAAATCTGCGTATTCAGCTAGAGGCGATACCACGCTGTCTGTAATAACTATAAGGGAGACCTTTCTTTTTTTGAGAGTTTCTGCTATGGTTACCACATTCTGGGGATATCTTGGGAAACCGAAGAGTATAGCTGCCGTATTGTCACTGAGATCGTTTAAATAGTTAAACCATCTCTCATTCCATTCGTCTATAATCTGCACCTTGGCGTGAATCTTGCTGAGATTATACCCTGCATAGCTGGAAAGGCAGTAAGACCCCTTAAATCCCACTGTGAGTATACTCTCCTTATCGTAAAGGGCTTCTACTGCATTATTAAAAGTTTCAGAGGATAATTCCTTTAGTGTCCTGTTGATTATTCCTACCTCCGATTCAAAAATTTCCTGATAGACGGTGGATGTGTCCTCAACTTTTTCTATGGAAAACTTATCCAGGGCAGACAACTCATTTTTTAGGGATTCTCTCAGCTCCTGCTGGAAATCAGGATATCCTTTATATCCCATATATGAAGCAAATCTTATAACTGTGGATTCACTTACTTCTGCAGCTGTGCCGAGAGCTGTAGAAGTCATGAAGGCACATGGCTTTAGATTCTTCAAAATATATCCTGCCAGCTTTCTCTGTTTCGGTGGAAGGTCTGATACCATATTTTGAATTTTATTTTCTAAATTAAACTTACTTTTTTTCATATCTCCTCCTTCTAACTACCAGTAAAATAAACTATTTCTTTAAAAAAACTTATTTTTTTATATTTGATTTAGGATATAATTTTTCTTCTCATTTGTCAATAATTCTCCTAGAGCGACCGGTTATCCATTTAGTATTTAATTGTGTATTTTGAACAATTAAAGGTTTAAATTCTTCAAAATAAAAAAAATGAATAATTTTATTCAGAAATATATTGACATTTTTTACAAGTTTTTGTAGTATACACTTAGTTACAAAAACTGTGATGGTTTATATCATAAAATTAAAAAAAACTCTATGAGAGGGGTCAAAAAATTTATAAATTTTTTTTAAATTAAAAAAATAATAAATAAATTAAAAAAAACTGGTAAAAACCCCCTTAATAGAGATAAACTAAGAATAAGAGTCATTAAAATAATATAAACAAAGGAGTTATAACTATGTCAGTATATGAAGAATCGCTAAAATTACACATCGAAAACAAGGGTAAGATCGAAGTTATTTCAAAGGTTTCTGTAAAGACTAAAGAGGATTTAAGTCTAGCTTATTCACCGGGTGTAGCAGAGCCTTGCAAAAAAATTGCTGCAAATAAAAATGATGTTTATAAATATACAGCCAAAGGAAATATGGTTGCTGTAATCACAGATGGAACAGCAGTATTAGGATTAGGAGATATCGGTCCTGAGGCAGCACTGCCTGTAATGGAAGGAAAAGCAATTTTATTCAAAGAATTTGGTGGAGTAGATGCATTCCCTATCTGTTTAGATACTAAAGATACTGAAGAAATTATCAGAACTTGTAAATTATTAGCACCTAGTTTTGGGGGAATAAACTTAGAAGATATAGCAGCTCCTAAATGTGTTGAAATAGAAAGAAGATTAATCGAAGAGTTAGACATTCCTGTATTCCATGATGACCAGCATGGTACAGCAATAGTTACTACAGCTGCAGTAATAAATTCATGTAAGTTATTAGGAAAGAATATATCTGACCTAAGAGTATCTATGATTGGTACCGGTTCGGCCGGGTCATCTATCGCCAGAATGCTTAAGGGATTAGGAGTTAAATCATTATATGCTTATAACTCAAAGGGTGTTGTAATGCAGGATAAATATGACAAATATAGATTTTTAGTAAAGGAATTATTGGATCAAAATATCATCGATACTCCAGAAAACTTAGAGGAAGATTCAGTTGCCGGAATGATGAAAGGAACAGACGTGTTTGTAGGAGTATCAGGACCTGATATGGTTACTAAAGATATGGTTAGATCTATGAATACAGATCCTATTATCTTAGCTATGGCAAATCCTACACCTGAGATCATGCCTGAAGATGCATTAGAAGCAGGAGCAGCAGTGGTAGGAACAGGTAGATCGGATTACCCTAACCAGGTAAACAATGTACTGGCATTCCCAGGATTGTTCAAAGGTGCTTTAGAAGCTGGAGCTACAGTAATCAACGATGAGATGAAGATAGCGGCGGCATACGGTATTGCCAATGTATTAAAGGAAGAGGAATTAAGAGCAGACTATATCATTCCGAGTCCATTTGATGAAAGAGTAGCATCGGTGGTAGCTGAAACTGTTAAGAAAATCGCTATAGAGAATAACTTAATCAGAAAACAATAATTTTAAAAATATTAAATATTAAAAGGGGAATTTAAAATGATTAAATTTAGGACTGAAGGAGACTCGTTGGGAACAATGGAAGTCCCTGCAAATGCATATTATGGAATCCAATCACTCAGAGCAAGAAATAACTTTGGAATCACAGGGTACAAATTATCATCTACATTTATTAAATCAATGGCAATGGTAAAAAAGGCTACGTCCCTTATGAACCTAGAAGCTGGAGTAATAGAAAAAGATGTTGCTGAAGCCATGATTTGTGCCAGTGAAGAGATCATAGACGGAAAATTCCATGATCAATTTATAACAGACGTAATCCAAGGTGGAGCAGGAACTTCTATGAATATGAATATCAATGAAGTTATTGCTAACAGAGCCAATGAACTTATGGGTGGAAAATTAGGAAAATATGAATTTGTTACTCCAAATGATCATGTTAATTACGGGCAGTCAACGAATGATGTAATTCCTACAAGTGGAAAATTAACTGTAATTCAACTCTGTGAGTCACTATTAAGTGAATTAGAAGATTTAAAAAAATCTTTATACGAAAAAGGAGCAGAATTTGACCACGTTATCAAGATGGGAAGAACTCACCTTCAGGATGCCATCCCTATTAGATTAGGACAAGAATTCAAAGCCTATGCCAGACCTATAAGAAGAGATATCAAAAGAATAAAAGAGACATTGGAAGATTTTTACTTTGTTAATATGGGAGCTACAGCTGTAGGAACCGGATTAAATGCAGATACTACATATGTAAAGGATATTGCAGCTAAATTAGGTGAAGTAACTGGAATGGATTTCAAACAGAGTACAGACCTTGTAGACGGGACTAGAAATGTAGATGTTTTCGTATGGTTATCATCGGCATTAAAAGTATGTGCTGTAAACTTATCTAAGATGGCAAATGATCTTAGATTGATGGCATCTGGACCTAGAGCCGGATTCTTTGAGATCAACTTACCTATGAAACAGCCTGGATCATCTATTATGCCTGGAAAGGTTAACCCGGTTATCCCTGAGGTAATGAATCAAGTTTCTTTCCAAATTTTTGGAAATGATCTTACAATAACCAAGGCTGCAGAAGCCGGGCAATTGGAATTAAATGTATTTGAACCGGTTTTATTCTTTAATTTATTCCAGTCTATCCAAATCTTAAAAAATGGTGCTCAAACACTGAACTATAACTGTATCAAGGGAATCACTCCTAATGCAGAAAGAACTGAAGAAATGGTGCAAAATTCAATTGGAATCATAACTGCTATCAATCCTCATGTAGGATATGAAAATGCATCTGTGGTTGCTAAAGAATCATTAAAAACAGGGAAAACTGTAAGGGAACTTACAATAGAAAAAGGATTATTAACTAACGAGGAATTAGATATTATATTAGATGTATATAATATGACTAATCCTGGAATCTCTGGAAAAGAATTGATGGATGAAAAGAAAAAGAATAAATAATTTTATTAAAATTATTGGAGCTGGAATTTTCCGGCTCCTTTTTATATAAAATTTATTGAATCTTAAGATAAACTTGGGTATACTTGGAATGAGAGAAAATCAGTTAAAAAAATTTAGATTTTAATCACCATCAAGGCTTTTAAAGGAGGAAGATTATGAAATATATATTAATATTATCGTTACTGTTATTGGTAGGATGTGCATCTGCCCCCAAAAAAGAAACAGGAATAATAAAGGGTAAATTTTATCCCTGTCCAAGCAGTCCAAATTGCGTGTCCTCCATGGCCCCTGAAGGGGATCCGCACTATATAGAACCCATTCTCTATAATAATATTACAAGGGAACTTGCTGTGGCAAAAATTATCATGATCTTAGAGACCCTTAAAAACACCACTGTTGTAGAATACAGGGATGAATATATCCGTGCAGAGGTAAGATCATCATTTTTTAAATTTATAGATGATGTAGAATTTTATTTTCCTAAAGAGAAAAAAATTATCCATGTCAGATCTTTAGCCAGGTCGGGATATAGTGATTTCGGGGTAAATAGAAAAAGAATGGAAAAAATCAGAGTGAAATTCTATGAATAATGTTTTCACAGCAGTCTATATACTGAATATTATCTTTATCATCATCATTATATTTTTTGAAAAAAGAAAAAATACAAGTACTATAATATGGATTCTTATTCTTAGTTTAACTAATATATTTGGTTTCATTCTCTATCTTTTTTTTGGGTTAAGTCTGAGGAAAAGGAGGTTTACCCGTAAATATTATAAACGATTTTCATTCGATAAGAAAAAATTTAAAGAGGATACGGTGAGCGATACAAGTTCCCATCCGCATAATAATTTAATCCAGCTGTTCAATGTAAAGAACCATGCCTATTTAAGAACAAAAAATGATATTAAAATATATACCCATGGAGAGGATTGTTTTAAGGATCTCATAGCTGCCATCAGTTCTGCTGAAAAATATATCCATATGGAATACTTCATCTTCGAAAATGATGGTATAGGTAATGTAATTATGGATCTGCTGATAAACAAGGTTAAAAATGGGGTAGAAGTAAAGTTGATCTATGATGGTATGGGCTGTATCCATGTATTTAATAGTTTTTTTCAAAGACTTCAAGATGCAGGAGGGGAGGTTCTTAACTTTTTCCCGCCGCTATTTTCCCGCTTCGGCCTGAGAGCTAACTATAGAACCCATAGAAAAATAGTTCTAGTCGATGGAAAATACGGTTTTTTAGGGGGAATGAATATAGGAGATGAATATCTGGGAAAAAATAAAAAATTTGGTTATTGGAGGGATACCCACCTCCGGATAAAGGGATCTGGTGTTCTGGGATTGGAAAAATCATTTTTGATAAACTTGGATTTTATGAGGGAGCAAAAATCATTCTTTAAAAGAAGGAAGAAGAAATTAAATCATTCCATCGATGATTATCTGCACTTTGAAAAAAGTAGTGGTCACAGTGATTTACAGATAGTGAGCAGCGGCCCTGATTATGAAGAACCATTTATAAAAAATGGGATCTTTAAGATGATTACAGGGGCAAAAAAAAATATCTATATACAGACACCGTATTTCATCCCCGATGAGACCATCTTAAATGCCTTAGAGATTGCTGTTATGGGCGGCATAGAAGTAAATATTATGATACCTTCTAAACCAGATCATTTTTTTGTTTATTGGGCAACCCTTTCCTATATTGGAGATCTTGTCAAGCTGGGAGCCAGGTGTTATACCTATGACAATGGGTTTTTACACTCTAAAGTTGTAATTGTGGACGATGAGATTTGTACTGTTGGATCTGCCAATATGGATATTAGGAGTTTTTTGTTGAATTTTGAGATAAATGTTTTTGTGTATGATCCTGAGATAGCGCTTCAATTAAAGGCAGCTTTTTTAGAAGATATTAAGAGCTCTACCCTAATCACTTCTAAAAAATATAAAAAAAGAAGTTTTATAATAAGGTTTAAAGAGTCCATATCAAAACTCCTTTCACCCATAATGTAAAAAAAGCTGATATCCTTTGACTTTGCTGACTTAACGTGTTAAGATGACAGGTGTAATTTATAAGTTTGGAGGTTCGTAATGACATTATTAAGAGTAACATTATTTGGGTTTTTATACTTTTTAAAATTAAATATATTTAAACTATCTAAGGTGAAAAAAATAGAGGTTGAAAAAGATCGTGTCTTCTATGCCAGAGATCTATTTAGAGGATTTGGAAGGGGAATTATTGAGAGGACCAATGCTGTGGTAGAGGTAATCTATGAAGATGAGGAGGAGTTTAAAAGTCTTTCTATGGAGGAGCCAATGGTTTTGATCTCTAACCACCAAAGTAATATAGATATTCCTGTTATTCAAGGATACTTTCCTTTTGTACCCGGATTTATGGCTAAGAAAGAGATGGAAACTTGGATGTTTTTTAAAACCTGGATACCTCTGACTAACTCTATATTTATAGACAGGAAAAATCCCAGAGAAGGAATAAAGGCTATAAGAAAATCCGTAAAATTTATCAAAGAGGGTTATCCTATGCTGATTTTCCCTGAAGGAACTAGATCCGATAGTGGTGAGATAGGAGAATTTAAAAATGGCGGATTTAAGGTAGCCATTGACTCTAAAGCAAAAATTATCCCAATCACTCTGAAGGGTACCTACGATATTCAAAATAAAAAGAGCATTAAGATGTTTAAAAATAAAAATGTGAAATTAATCATTGGTAAGGTAGTAGATACCAAAGATTATGACAGAGAAGGTCTGAAAAATATCCATAATGTAGTCAAGGAAGTAATCGTAAACAACTATAATAAATAAGTAATAGGGTAGATTTTCTACCCTATGTTTTTTTACCGACTAAAATCTGACAGATATACGAGTATTAATTTTTTTTTATACTCAAAGAAAAAAATTAAATGTATAATACAGACAAAATCAGACCTTTTCTATTTCTTTGCCACTAATTTACACCAATTAAAATCTTTTACACTAAGTTCACGAAGTAACCGCAAGGGTCAACAACCGAAAGATTACTAAGGTTTATATACCCTTTGTGTACTTTTTTATTCTTTGTGTCCAAGGTTAAAAAAAAATTAATATGTGTCTAAATTTTTATTTCTAAGAATTATTTAAGATTAGTTGAAAAAGTCTTGAAAAAATGATATAATACAGTTTGTATATAAAATTATATGTTTTCAAAAAATAGGGAGGAAAAATGATATCAATAATTCGTAATATAAACCTCAAGAATGAAGTTCTTGCAGGTCTTACAGTAGCTTTAGCTTTAGTTCCAGAAGTTATAGCTTTTGCCTTTGTAGCCGGGATCGACCCATTAATAGGTCTTCATGCATCGGTTATCATCGGTCTTTGTGCTGCAATATTTGGGGGACGACCTGGGATGATCTCTGGAGCCGCAGGGAGTGTAGCGGTAGTTTTCGTAGCTTTAGTTGCTAGACACGGGGTAGAATACCTATTTGCCACAGTGGTATTGATGGGATTAATACAGATACTGACAGGTGTATTTAAATTAGGGAAATTTGCACGTATGATTCCACATCCGGTAATTCTTGGATTTGTAAATGGTTTAGCCATCGTTATCTTCTTAGCTCAATTAAATCAATTTAAAGTTGACGGGAAATTGATGGAAGGGGCACAACTGTATGTAATGATAGCTTTAGTAGTATTAACTATGGCAATAGTTCATTTTTTACCAAAATTTACAAAGGCTATACCAGCATCTCTTGTGGGAATAATAGTAACTACCGGTTTAGCTATGTGGCTGAATAAAATAGGTATTCATATGCCAAATGTTAAAGAGTTTGCAAAGGGTGGAATATCTGGCGGATTGCCGCAATTTCATATTCCCAACCTGCCAATGAACCTTGAAACTTTAGAGATCATAGTTCCATTTGCAGTAACTGCAGCACTGGTCGGGCTTATCGAATCACTATTGACACTTTCATTGGTTGATGATCTTACAGATACCAGAGGGCAGGGAAACCGTGAGTGCATTGGACAGGGAATAGGAAATCTCCTCAATGGATTTATGGGTGGTACCGGTGGTTGTGCCATGATCGGTCAGTCCATCGTTAATATCACAAGTAATGGTAGGGGAAGACTTTCGGGAATTGCCACAGCATTGTCACTTTTATCATTTGTTTTATTCGGTTCTAAAATAATCGAAATCATTCCACTGGCAGCTCTTGTAGGGGTAATGTTTATGGTAGTTATAGAAACCTTTGCCTGGGATAGTTTAAAGTTAAGAAAAAAAGTTCCCACAAAGGATATAGTTATAATATTGATTGTCGCAGTTATTACTGTTTTACATGACCTAGCTCTTGCAGTTATCATCGGAGTGATTATCTCAGCATTAATTTTTGCCTGGGAAAAAGGTAAAAAAATTGGTGCCAGAATTGAATTTAAAGAAAATGGAGCAAAAATATACAGATTGGATGGGCCGCTGTTCTTTGGTTCTGCAGTAAGTTTCAAGGAAATATTTACTCCAAAGGAAGATCCGAAAGAAGTGTATATTGATTTTGCTAATTCCCATATCAGTGATCATTCTGCCATTGAGGCAATAAATGCCATCACAGAAAAATATAGGGAGTTAGATAAAAAAATTCATCTAAAACATCTCAGCCCGGATTGTTTAGTATTATTAAAAAATGCAGAGGAAATAATAGAGGTAAATGTATTTGAAGATCCTCAGTATCATGTGGCAGACGATAGCTTGGCATAAGTAAATAAAAAAATGAGGCTGACCCTTTGGGTCAAGCCTCATTTTTTATTGCTAAACCGAGTAATTAACCGACTAGATAAATACATTATTCTAACTTACTTACTCATTAATTCTTTCATTTTCTCTATAAAGAGGTCTATATCCTCCTTTAAGATATCAAAGGACATAACGAATCTTACCTCTGAAGTATTTGGATCCCAGACGTAGAAATAACAAAATTCCTGCAGGGGTTCTATAATTTTTTCAGGTAAAATTGCAAATAGGGTATTTCCCCTTACCTCGTTGGTTATAGAGATATTAAGTTTCAGGAGTTCACCTTCCAGATATTTTGCCATCTCATTTCCAATTTTAGCATTTTCATACCAAAGGTTGTCCTCTAAAAGAGTCAGATATTGAACCGCTATATACCGCATCTTTGAATGCAGCTGTAAATTTTGTTTTCTGAGATATTCAAATTCTTTTACTCTATTTTTTAATTCTTCATTGAATATGACTAAAGCTTCCCCAAACATAATCCCGTTTTTAGTTCCGCCAAAGGAAAGGATATCTACTCCGCACCCCCTTGTCATCTCCTCCAATGAACATCCTAAAGCCACTGCTGCATTGGAAATTCTGGCCCCGTCCATATGGAGATACATTCCATGTTTCTTAGCAAAAGCAGAGATCTCTTTGATCTCATCCAAAGTATAGATAGTCCCATTTTCCGTAGCCTGGCTGATTGAGACAATAGATGGATTAGGTCTATGAAAAGTATCTTTAAATAACAGGTACTTTTTAGCTTTTTCTATGTCTAATTTACCATCTGTAGTCGGTACAGTTAACATCTGCATTCCTGTCACCTTAGCTGTTGAACCGGTCTCATCTGTAAATATATGAGCAGTCTCAGGGCAGATAATGGCACTGCCTATCTCCTTCATTATATCCAGGGCAAAAACATTTGATGCAGTTCCATTGTATACAAATAATGTTTCTACAGGGCCGAATATTTCATTGAACTTTTTCTTGGCTTTTACTGTATATTCGTCTCCTCCATATGGAGATTGGTGCCCGCCATTGGCCTCCATTAAACTCTTCATAATATTAGGGTGTACCCCGCTATAGTTGTCACTTGCAAAACTTTTTTTCATCCCTTCCCCCCAAAAAAATTATTTTTTTCTCAATTTATTATATTCAGTTATCTTTTCTTTTAATTTTTCTATCTGTGCAGGGGTAAAATTCTCCCCTTTTAAACCTTCAAAATCAAAGTTTTCCAATTGGCAGATATACTTTATTCCTGTTTCCATCAAGTAGGAAACAAAACTTCTATATCTGAAAAATACCTTGGATATCTTATGTCCGTATACTAAGTATTCCTCTATCTCTGAATTAAATTCTCCATTTTTAAATTTGATATACTCATCTTTAGCATTATTTATTTTTGTTTTGGAGATCCCATCTTCTATTAATTTTTCAAAATTTAAATTTTCCAGTTCATTTACATATATAAGCCCTGAATTTTCACAGATCTTCTTGAATTCATCATGTTTTCTAGCTGAATAAAGATCCTTGATTAAAACTCTATACCTGGGCTTTTCTCTCTTGATTTTAGGTTGTTTTAAAGTCTCGTTTTCTTCCCTTAAACTATCTGCCATCTTTTCAATTTTTGTGATTTTTTCAATTATTTCATGATTTTCAGCGATTAATTTTTTATTTTCCAACTTTAAATTTTCATTCAATCTTTTCAGGTCTGTATTTTCTATTTTAACCTTGTCAAATTCCAAGGTGATTTTCTCAAATTGTCTGTCATGGGGAGATTTGGATAATTTTTCTATTTTTATATCTTTTTTCTGGATGGTATCTGCCAGCTGTTCCTCTTTGGCCTTGATCTTTATTATTTCTTTTTCTAAACCATCGATTAGGATATTTAACTCAGCTATTTTTTCTTTTTCTTTTCTTCCAAATAAACTCATACACTCCTCCATATTCTTTCTTTTATTATAAGTATAGTAGAAAAAAATAATAAATTCAACTTAAAATTAGCCTGGAAATAATTTTTTAAAAACTGTATAATAAACAGGGAGGTGGAATATGAAGTTAAAACAATTTATTATTATTCTGGTATTATTAGTTCTAGGAGGGTGTAGCAGCCTTGACTTTTTTACTGTGGAAACAAAGTTTAACAATCTAAAGGAGAAAAATGGTCTTTATTATAAAAATGAAAAACTCTATACAGGTGAGGCAAGGTCTTACTATGAAAATAAAAATGAAAAAGCCCTTGGAACTTTTAAAGAGGGAAAATTTCATGGAGAATTTTTAACTTACTATGAAAATGGAAATTTAAGATCAAAGATGAAGTTTGTTGAAAATAAATTAGATGGTGTAAAATACCAGTATTACTCCAACGGGAATAAAAAAATAATGGAAAATTACAGGAATGGACAGTTAAACGGGATTCTTACAGAATACTATGAAAATTCAGCTATTAAATTTGAAGTCCGATTCAAAGATGACAATATGATTGGAGATGCTGTTTCCTATGGAAAGGACGGAAGTGTTATAGGCAGGATTAGCTACGAGGTGGATGAGGAGTAAAAAAAAGGTGATAAATTTAAGTATGTATACTTAAATTTATCGCCTTTTCGTTTTTAATACTTGTCTATGAAGATTTCAAAGACTACCCTGTCCCAAGAAATTTTTCTCTGGGATTCCATATTGAAATAAATTTTTGTACCTTTTTCCAAAATTTGAGCTGTAGAATGATCGAAACTGATTAAAAAATCAGCTGTTTCCCCATCCCTGGTTAGAGTTTTTATAGAATTTTTAAGGGGCAGCTCTGTCTCCCCTTTAATACTTACCCTTAAATCTATTGGATCGGAAGAACTTATATTTCTTACTCTAAATCTGGTTCTCTTTATTTTAGAGGGATCTATTTCCTTTGAAAGAACTATCTCAAATGATTTTGAAGTAACTCCTTCATTTGCATCATCCAGCCTGTAAGTAAGGAGATCCAGACTCTGCTCCCCGCAGATATCCAGTTGGATAGCATTTCCAATAGATTTATTGTCCATCCCCCTGCCTAAAAGGTGCATAAGTTTGGCAATGGCTGCTTCTGGGGTAAGATCCATACCGCTGACTACACCTGCATCTAAAAGCCTTGTACTGGCATCATATAGGCCCATCTTAACCATCCCTGTAGGGCATTGGCTGATATTCACAACGGTAACACCTGATTTTACAATTTCTTCAATAACAGAAACGAAAGCATCACTGGTAGGAGCGTTTCCATTTCCATAAGTTTTTAAGATGAGTCCCTTGATATCATTGGTTTTAAATATATTTTTTAATATTTCTGGGTTGAATCCCGGAAATATATCAAAGACTAATACATTTGTATCCATTGAATAATCCACAAAGAACTCTTTTTCCGATGGTTTTCTAATTTTTGAGTTATCTATCTTTATCTCCGATCCTGCTACTCCTAAATTTGGATAGTTAGGAGTTGAAAAACCATAGTAGTTACTTGCATCCAGTTTTCTAGACCTGTTTCCCCTGAGGAGATGATCTCTAAAAAATATAGATACTTCTGGGACTAAACTGATGTTGTACAGCTCCGATCCGGCTATTTGTATAGCTGTTACTAAGTTTTGAAGGGCATCACTTCTGGGATTTTCAAGGGGTACTTGAGATCCAGTCAGGATCACAGGCTTACTTAAATTATTCAGCATAAATGAGAGGGCAGAAGCTGTAAAGGCCATGGTGTCGGTACCGTGTAAGACTACAAATCCGCAGTATTTATCATAGCTTTCTTCTATTATCTGGGCTATCTCAATCCAAATATCCGGATTCATATCTGAAGAATCGATAAGTTCCTTTACCTGGATATATCCAGTATCAAAATTATTTAAAAGCGGATAGTTTGCCGCAATCTCATTCCAATCTTCTGCAGGTTTTAACGGACTCAATGGATTTCCCTTCTCAATATGAACCATTCCAATGGTCCCGCCGGTATTAATTACTAGTACTTTTTTCATCCCACTCCTCCAATTATTATAGTTTATATAAATGTTATCATTTCTTTTTTTTGTACATAATATTATACTTTTTTTTGGGGATATATGGAAGTCTTTTTTGAGAAATGTATTTTTTTTGATGGTTTCATCTTAAAAGCTGACAACAATCATTTTATAACTAATAATATATAGCTGATAAGCAATCAGTAGAAGGCAGATTACAAAAATTTAAAAGCTTGACGCTGACTAAAACCTTCTTTTGACACTGCCTTTCTTTTCAAATTTTATCTTTAGAACTTACCTTTCGACTCAAAGCTCACTAAGCAATAACTAAAAAGAACGCTAAGGTTTAAATGCTCTTTATATTCTCTTTTTCATTTCCTTCGTGTAATTCGTGACTAAGTTTTTAGTCGAGATTTTTTCTTTCAATTTAAAATACTAATACCTCTGATTTCCTTTCTAAGCAAGTTTAAATCTTAATCATAATTTAGACCAAGAATAAAGGTGAGTGTAGCCTTAAAAATCAAAGTTACAAACTAAAAAAAGACAAATAGATTTAGATTATCACTTGTCCTTTTTAGGGTATATTTTTTCCATATATTCTTTTATCAGAGTAACTTTATCCTCTCTATCAGGCAGTAATTTATAGATTTTATACCAGTCACTTAATTTAGCCAAAGGAATTTTTATATTATCAATCTCCATAAAATCTCCAATAGAGTCTCTGGTAAAATCAAAAGGATGATCTTTTCCATTAAAACAGATGCATAGTCCTCCCATAACATCTATTTCTATTCCATCAATAACATACTCATAAAAATATCTAGTTTTATAGATTTTATTAGGAAGCCTTTCTTTTTTTTCGCCTATTTTAGATAAAACATTATCTAATTTATTAAGATCTTTTAAATCAATTAAAATATCAATATCTCTAGGGCCCTGAATTATCCCATAATAGTTTAACATTATTGACGCTCCTACAGCCCAATTAATATTTTGATCATTTAATAATTTAGCAATTTTTTTTAAAATAAATTCCAGCTGGTTATTCATTATGCACCTCTAAATAAAGTTATATAGTAGATTTATTATAACAATATTCTATTTTTAAATGCAATGAAATAAATAAAAATTAATCGGGATAAAATTCAAAGGCAAGTGGAGTGATATTGAAAAGGGGTTATTAAAAATAAGTATTTTCCCTGCACTTGTTATTATATGGCGGATATAGTATTATGCCCTGTACAACACTTGAAAATAAAGGTTTAAAAACAAAATTTTAAATTAATGCTCCTAAAATGCTCCTAAAATATATTTAACAAGAAAAGTCTACCAATTAAGGTAGACTTTTTTGTTTATACTAATTAGTTTTACCTAGGTTTCACCTTACAAAATTTATTACCTTTGTAGATCTCTCCATCAAATTTATCTTTAGCAAAATACAGCATACTAAATAAACTCTAAATGTAAATTTTAAATAATAAATAATTTTACAAATAAAACTTATTATTGTATATTTTATATGCCAAGTAGAAATAGAAAAGGGAGGTGATAAGCTTATGAGGGATTTAAACACACACATCATGTGAATAAAACTGAATATTAAATCCGACTTTCTCACGCTTTAAGGAGGAAATCCTTTGATTAAGGGATGGATGAAAAAAGCTTGCTTCTTAGCAAGTGCTTGTATAGGAAGTTATATTGGCTTCACACTTGGCATTGCACTAGATAAAATTTTAAGTCACTTTATAAAAAACAAGATCTTACGGTTTATACTAGTAGTAATATTGAAGACATTAATACTTTTGTTGATAGGTAATTAATTTAAATGGTCCAACCTAGTAACATTTCGAACCTAGAAGTTAAACGTTTAAAAAATGATAATACTTAGTTTTAGGGAAATATCATATTTGCCAATTTAAAAAAAGGGCTTCAAGCCCTTTTTTTATGTAATAAAACTTTAATTTATCTTTTGTAGTTAAAAAATAATTCCCTTAGCTCTCCTAAAAATCTAAACTGAAATAGCTTAATTTTATGATTCCACGTAATTTTTAGTTATCTCTAAGTTCAGACACTTTTAATTTATGATCTTTAACAAATTTATTTAGTTCTTCTCTACTCATTTTCCATAACCCAATAGTTAATATATATTTTTCTTTTGCTTCCTTTATTATATCAGGACAGCACACTTTTAAAGGCTTTAATTCAGATAATTTTCTCATTTCTCCCTCCAAATACTTATTTTCGGTTTATTTTTATGATGTATGAAACTCTAACATTCCCATTCAAATCGAATTTTTTGATATAGTCTAATGCAGGTATAGTTCCAATAACTTCATTATTTAGAGAATAAGTTATTTTATATTTTTCTAAAAAAGAATAATTACAAAATAAATATTGTTTTATTAAATCTGTAAATAACTGTGAGTATTTATCATCCATTTAATTCCCATCCACTTTATTAATATTTAGTAGAGTATACCTCACTAAAATAGCTTTTCTACATAAGAAATAGTGTTATCAAAAAGCATAGACAAATAATCATTATCAAAATTTATCTTAATTTCTTTTATATAACTTGAATCTTCTAGTAAAGAAATAATTAGAATTTGTTTTGAAACTCCGTTATTTTTTGTTACGTAAAAATTTTTATTTTCATGTTTAATAAAGGTGTAAAAAAATTTATGTGGATATATCGCTGTATCTATTTGAAAGTATTTTTCTATTTTTTCTAAAGTAATTTTCATATAAAGACTTTCTCTTACATACTGAAAAGGAGTTCCATTAGTGCTAATGCCATTAATTGTAGACATCACAGCTTTTCCATTAACGTTTATAACTGTATTTATATTAGAATTTCTATATAATTTTATATCTTTTTCATTGTAATCAGATCCAGATGTACCTTGTAATACTGGAAGTAAATCAGACCATTCGTTGTCTATTATTTCTAAAAATCTTTTTTTATACCATAGATCAGGCTCTCTATGCTCTACAATATCAACCAAATAAATATTAGAATTATTCTTGTATAAAATTAACAAATAATTTGATCGTTCTGAAAATGCTTTTCCTTTTATAAGTTTTTCTATATGCAAATGATAAAGTCCCCATAAAATTCTAAAATCATCATAAAAAGAAGTTGTTTTTATTTGCTTTGTCAAAAATTTATTTACATTGAGATCTCCATTTTTCAACATATTTAAAATGTTATCTAGATAATCATTATATTTTTTAGGAAGGTTTTCTAATTGCTTTAAAAAGTGTTTAGAATAATTTAGATGATAAGAACTTTTAGTGAAAATACTTTCTTTATAATTTATTATTTTAAACATTAAATCATCAATTTCATCATCTTTATTTATTGTTAGCCCATAGTAGTGGGCATTACTTTTTAATATTTTTTTAAAATCATTTCTTAGTTTCATATGACCTCCATAATATTTTTCTATTATTTATATTTAAAATAAGAAATAGTTTTTACACTTAATTATTATTTTCTTGCTCTTTAAAAAATTCGTCTATCGTTGTCAAAATTTCAGAAATTTCTGTAGATATGTTAAAAAATAAATTACGTAATTCATAAATTTCTACAGAAACTTCTTCTAATTCATTCATGACTTTTGAGTACTCTGATTCATTCTTCATTTCTATTTTTTCTGATTCGTTTGTAATATCTCGGATAAGTGTCATCATTTGATACATTAAATTAAGTAGTAAATGTAGTGCAGTTTTACTAGTAGATAGATCTTTAATATCTAATTTATTTAAAATGTTTTTGTAATCATTTGTTTCTTTTAGACTAAGATCAAGATAGAGAAAATTTTTTAAAAATTGTTCTTTTAATTTTGGTGAACATACCATGCCATTATTGTAATAGAAAAGTAAGTTTGAAAATAATACAATAGAGTTATTTAATGATGAAATTTTAAGTGTTGCGTCATTAGCTTTTATTTTTAAGAGTAAAGAAAAAATTTTAGCTCCCACTTCATTTTTTTTACTTGCAAATAAAATATCAAATAATTTTGAATAACTAATAATTTTATCGTTGATTCTTAGGATTTTTTCCCCATTTTTAAGGGAAAGAATAGTATTTATATTGGAATTAATGTATTCCTGATTAAAATTAATCAAGGGATTTGAAACCTTTGCATGAAAAGCATTTCTACTAAATAACCCCAACTCTCTATGAGTTATATGAAAAAAAAATGTTTGAAAATTTCTATTAAGAATAAATTTAATATAGTTTTTTACATCCTCTTCTTTTTTTTCTTTTTCCACTCTTTCTTTCCTAGTAACTTGCCAATAAACACCACCAACAGCTACTAATCCTCCTAAATACCCACCAAAAAAACTCGTTGTAGAATCTCTAATATTTAAATTTAAAATTATAGTAGGTATTACTGTTAAAACAAACATAAAACAAATAAATTTAATTATATTTCTTTTCATTATTTTCTCCTTTTTTTATTTTTTTAAGTCTTACTCAAGATTAATGTTATCTTTAAATTTTTAAGAAGTCAATTTTTAAATAGAAAAACTTAAATTATCCAAATATTTATTAATATAATTTTGATTTTATTTTAAGATGTTATATAAACATAATGAAACTAAAAAATAAGGGAGGTGTAATTATGAGACAATCAGAAATAGAAGAAAGATTTGAAGCTCTTCAATTTAGCTTAGGAGGAGATGAACTAAGAAGTATTCAATACGCTATTAAACAAGCTAGAGAAAACGGCACTCCTATTGAAAAAGTTAGAGAAAAATATAGGTCAAGTATTCCACTGTTGGACAAATTATATGAAAAAGCTAGTGCTGAATTAAAATGGTTATATCAAAAATTTAGTGGATCTCCAAACCATAATTTGAATACCGGAAAAGTGTTTAGTTTAATGGAACAAATAAAACATGTAAAGAATATTATAATTGGAGAAAATACAAACAAATAATTTCATTTATAATCATATAGAATTCTCCATAACGAGAGAGCTAAAATAAAAAGGGATATTTTAAATATCCCTTTTACTTTATTCTTTATATCTCCAAAATAATTCCCTTATCGAGCGAGCCCTCCTAAAAAATTTAAGCTGAAATAGCTTAGTCTTATAATTCCAGGGATCTATTTTAAATTTTAGTCCTTTTCCTTCAATTTTGAACCCTCCAAACCCAGCGACACCTTGTATTTATCCAGTTCACTGTCTATCTGATCGTTAGAAGTTAAATTGATATCTCCATCATGTTTTGAGCTTTTAAGACCTTCAGCAAAGTCTATTAACACTTTATACGTCACATCTCTAGCCTTTTCCCCTCCTACACCTTCAATTGCATCTCCTACCTTGTCTCCTGTTTTCTTCAACAATGGCGATGGTAGAACTAACAATATAATCCCGAATAATATTTGTAATAATAATGGATTTCCTAATAATTCTTTCATTTTTCACTCTCCTTATAATTCTTTAAATGTTTCCTGGTAATTTTTAGGAACTACTTTTACAATTGGATCTGGCCAGCTGCAGAATAAATTCCTCTCAGACATCCTTCTTCTAAGCAATCCTTTAGATCTTTTTTCAGCTGCCTTTGACCAGAGGTTGAAAATTCGACAAGCTCCTATAAAGTTCCTGGAATTAACTTCTTTTACTATGTCAGATCTTCTGAAACTAGAACCTCCAATGTTGTAACAAAGAGAGATTAGGGCATCATACTGATTCTGATTTATCTTTTTTATCATGATGGCTTTTTTTACTACATTTTCATAGATTCTTAATTGCTTTACCAGTTCTATATCAGCCACTTCTAAGGTCATAATATCGCCCTCTTTGACCTTTTTTCCATTAACTTGGGTAAATCCCCATCCAATAGTCCAAACTCCAGAAGGGCAAGTATAGGCTTTCATTTCGTAACTCTCGAAATGCTTTAAAAGGTCTATTCCTTGTTTTGATATCTTCATCTGTTCCCTCCCCTATGAAAGATCAAATCTACAATTCTTCCAGTTTCTCCTTTTTCAGACAAAAGACCCAAAAGGGCTGCTATACCAAAATGGATAAAAGCCTGTGTTCCTTCTAATCCCAAAACAAATACAACTAACATTGTAACTGATCCTGCAAATGCTCCACATATAATCCTAGCCCAGAATGGCTTAGTAGTTCCTTGATCTTTATATGCTTGATAACAGCTTCCTATAGTTCCAAATGCAATTAAGACTATGATGTATGTTATTAAGTCTAGTGTAATATTGTATTCCAAATGACTCCTCCTATTCTGGCAAAATAAACCCTACCAATCCTTTTTTATATTCCTCTTTAATATTTAAGGTTAAATCCTCTGAAGTTATAGCAGAATTAATTTTGAATTTTAACTCACTTTCCATTTTAAATACTTCCCCTGTAAAGATCATTCCATTATTTCTCAGCTCTAAAAATTCTTCTTTATTACTAAAGCTATAACCTTCAGGTAAGTTACTAAAATACCATTTTAAAGAATAATTAGGTATTAAATCAAAATTTTCTAATGTCTCTCGAATATATGGTAGATCTTTTTCTGCTCTACACCTTTGTTGATACTCCCCTTTCCAAAGGAAACCATTTTCTAACAATTTTCCCTTCTCTATTTCTATTTCGCTAAAAAGAGATCTTCTTTTAGCTTCTATATTTAATACCCATTCCATACCTTCCCATTCATAAAACATACCAGGAGAAGGAATAGTTTTTATTTTATCCTCTTCTAGGATCTCACCAATTCTAAGAACCCTATATCCTTTTTCTATTTGCTCTCTATCATTTAGAAAGTATAGAGTAAAATCCGATTGAATAATATACGGTTCTGTTAAATCTCCCTCATAAACAAAATGATTTTTTTCATCATATGCATATTTATATCCTGGCGGGAATGCTTTATCGTATTTTTTCCCAATTCTATTTTCATCGAATGATTGTGATGTAATAAGCTTTAATTTAGCCTCCTGCCATGTAGGAGCAGCTTCTTTTTTAAACAAATTATATATCATTTTTTCCTCCTAATTTTTTGATCGACCAGAACAAATTTAGATTTTATATCCTATAATTTTAACTCTTGCCTCAATGCCGATATTACTCGTACCACCATAATCATAGGAAACATCAATCGATGTGGCGGTAAAATTTAATATCTCTACATTTTCTAAACACACTAATCCTGTACTCGAACTACTATGTGGTACGTATGGTACACAAAGTAATGGCACGATACCAGCTTCAACTGGTATATCAAATGTTTGTGTTTGTCGCGTTACAGTACTTGTGAAACCAGATTTTGGAATTGCCATATCATAGACTTTAAGAGATAAACTCTCTATTTGTTCTTGGTTATTTTGAATTTGATTTTTATTTATAACTGTTAAACCTAGTGCCTCTTTTCCCTTATCAAAAGCAAGTTTCACAGCATATGCTGAAGCAACTAATATTTTGCTGGTTGAATTAATTACATGAGAGATCACGAGATTAAACCCGCTATTTTTATTGAATTTAGGTTCTTTTAAAGCTAACCCTTCTGTAAGATCTTTTATAGTTGCATAGACATTGCTTTGGTCTATAACTGCATTAACAGTTGCTGCGCTTGAAATATAGGTGATAATATCTTCAACCCTTTCTAATATCCCACTAGATTCTCTTGGAATAAGATCGGGGGTAGCTGTGTCACAGTAGGAATAAAGCACCTCTATGCCATCTTCACCCCTGGCAAAAACTCCTATCTCTCTTAAATAAGTGTCTTCTAATACCCCACTATTATTAAAGGCTACTCTTACCCTATAATTACCTGCTTCTAAAATAGTTGTGCTTGTAATACTTAAAGTTTTAAAACTTTCTATAAGTGATACTAAATCTTCTTTATTTGATCCTTGAGAAATTATCCCTTTCCCTATTTCTACCTTTGTGAAAGTCATAACCTCCCCTAGGGCAGCTCTAACTAACAAGTCTTTCCCTTTTTTTGTAAGTATTGTTCCTATATATTTAGCCATTTATTCCTCCTAAATATTCTTCAAAATCTGAAGCTACATTGGGGTCAAGCGGGATCTCCTCAAAAATAGATGAATGATATAGTGTAGAATGGTAGTTTATACCTTCCCACTGGCTGCTGACTATTATTCCATCTAAAGAACTTCTCTCATTTTTTGTTGTATTAATTGATTTATATAATTTTTCTAATTTTTCGCCTGTTGGGGCAGTTTCTCCTACAACTTTAAAATGGTATGGATCTCCACCATATTGATACCACTCTAGTAACTCAAAATCCCCATGAATATCTTTAATTGTTGTTTCGACTGCATATCTTGTCCCTTTAGTTTTCCTAACAATATATGCTGTTTCTACTAAATCGGCTTTAATGTCTTTAGATAAAGTCTGGTCATACCCTTCAACTTTCCATTGATAAGCTAATTCGTCCAGAATAGGCTCATTTAAGCTGCTAAAATTCCCATAAAGAAAAAGATTTTTTTCCCTGGTATTAATTAGGTCCATCTCTTCCTGGATAACTTGGGTTAAGAATTGTATTTCTTTATCTTCCTGAAGGAAATTAGGGAGAAGTTTTAAAAGAGAAATATCATCTATTTTAATCATCTTCAACCCCTCCATATTTTGGATTAACATTTACTTCTTTAGCTACTTCAAAAGAATTGACTTTTTTAAAAACTGGAGATACAATGCTAACCCTTTTAGCACCTGCGTTTCTAACTAAATATACTAATTCAGTAGGCGTTATATCCCTTTTAAGGGCTGCCTTTTGCCATGTTACATATTCACTCACTGCCTTATTTACGTTCTCCTGGATCTCATTTACTAGCCCTATATTCTTATTTGAAATATAGTAAGTAAAATCTATATTATAGTTTATTTGAGTTGGTTTATTCACTAGTAAATTATCAGTTAATGGTCTTCTCTTATCTGCACTGCAGATAGCTTTCACATCTTGGAGCACACTATCAGTAGGAAGAACTCCGCCCTTCATTAGAGGGGTTATACGGACTGTTCCTGGTGCAGTCATCTCTACATTTACATCTATAATCTCTTGGTTTGCAGTTTTAGCCCAATAGATATACCCGTCTCCCGGACCTGCAGTTGAAAATTTACTAGGGGCATTCCGAATTCTTTCTTTTAAACTCTCAATTGACTCTATCTCAGCTCCTCCCTGGGATATTTCCATATTTATTACTGATTTAAAAAATGGAAAAGGATCAACTATTTTATTTATTTCTCCTGGAAGATATCCATTCCCAACTATTCCTTCTTTTGTACAAATAGCAATAACTTCTTTAATAGTTTCCCCAGGCTTAAACTCAAAATACGGTGTTAGAAAATATATGTTATTCCCTGGTGTAACCCTTACCGGATTAACCCCTAAAAGATGTTCTTTTGCTTCTTCTATCTCAAAATTTAAAAGTACACTTGCTTTCTTAGCTCCTAATCTTTCAGTATCGGTAAAGGCTCCCATCTCAGTGGCATAGTCTCCCTTGGTATACCTTAGAAGATTCATCTTAAGTCCTTCATTGGTAGTTTCATTTCTGATAAAAAGAGAGTAAGCTACGGTCTGAAGGAGCCATCTCCTTTCATCAGCTAATCCTAAAGAAACACCGCTTAATTCCTCATATTTGTTCACCATTCGCCCAAGGATCTCTTCAGAACTTTCATTATGTATATTTAAATCATTCAACTATGCTCACCTCCATGATGGGCTTTAAAGATCCCCTTTGATGATCTGTTATATATGCAATTTTATGGATCTTAAGTCTAGGTTCAAATTTCTTAAACTGAGTCTGTATATCCATTAAGGCAGCACTCCTATTTAATGGTGAATCCACTATATCTCCATTTATACCTATTCCCCTGGCTAAGATAACCTCGCCTATTATTACAGAAAGGATATTTCTTCCATTTTGAAGTATTCGCTCGTTACCTGTAGCTTTTAGATTGATTTTATTTTGTGGTTCCAATGTATAGGTCATCTTATTTCTCACCTCTATCTGGATATAGCTCCTTGATTAAAATCCTTATGAACTATCTTTTTCTTTGTCTCTTTTTTAGGTTTAATTATTATATCTCTATTTTTGTACATCATCTCTACATATTCTTCCAACGTAAGGGAAACATCTATCTTTCTTACCTTCCCACCATTGGTTATATATTCATATCCTGCATTGTAGGAAGTAATGACGTATTGACCGCTTCCTACAGGCTTATTCCCTAATGTAAAATCTAATGTTTCACCAATATTTTTATATCCATTTAATTTTTTTAAAAGCTCCTGTGGATCTACTCCAAAATCACTCCTAAGAATCATTTTAAAAGAAACAACATCGGTATTTAGATCTATAAATTCTAGAGCAGGTTTCTGTCCTTTACGAGTATGTTTCTCATAATTAGCTCCACCACTTAATTTTAAATCAGTAAAATTTAATATTTTTTTATTCTTACCATCAAAGGAGACTTCAAAGGGTATATCTCCTAATTTTCCTATCATTGTTTTCACCTCGATTTCGTTACTCGCGAAATATAAAAATTAAATTTAGTTTTTTATAATTTATAGAGTATACTCAAATTAATTAAACCTCATAAGTTTAGTTTTATGTATTTTTTTCTCTAATAAAAGCCTTGACTTTTGAAGTTAGGGCTTTTATTATTTGTTGACTATTATACTGGGGCTGTAGTTTCTCTGCTCTCAGCATCCTTATGTTTGTGCTTATCCACATCTCCCTTAGGAGTGCTTAATTTAGTTACTCCTACTTCTTCAGCTGTGATATTTTTAGCGGTTGTTACAGCATTTATATCTAATGAAGCACCTGCAATAGAAGTAGCCTTAGCATTGATAGTTAGGTTATCGGTTGTCATCACTATATTTTTAGAAGATATATTTACGTTATTAGCTCCCTTTATATCTATATCTCCTACACAATTTATCTCTAATAGATGTGTTTCAAAGTTATATTTAATCTTAGTCCCATCTGGAAAGATAATATATTTCATCTTACCGGTATCTTTAGGAAGATTCTTTTCGCTGGAATAACTCCCTAAGATAAATCCTACACTTGGTGCATGGGGAAGGAAGATGCATACGGCATTTTCTCCTATACTAGGCATTGAATAATTTTTTTCTGTATTCGTATGATCCATTAAAACTTTTAAAGGTTTAGATATGATTCCAGGAGCATCATCAAATTCTACCCTTGCTGTAGTTGCCTTATGATTTATAGATGATACCTTTCCAGTCCTTAAAAACCTAAACTCCATTAAAAGTCCAACCTCCTCCTCATATCTAAACTGCAGTTATACCCCTTATTAATATCATGGGTAACTGAAGTAATTAGATAGACTCCATCGTACCTTCCAAACCCTAAAATTTTAGTTGTTATACCAGCTAAATATTCCGGATCTCCCATATGAGATATTTTAATTTTGGTTTCATTTTTATTCATATTTCTAAGTATTTTTTTTGCTCGTTCATTTAAAAACTTTTCTTTCTCTTCCTTTGTGGTTCCCGTTACTCCAGTATCAATATTTTGATAGAGGATCTTACCTGTTTTCACTTTATAGAATTCACTTGCAGGAGCCTCATATTTGCCTTTTAAGTATTCACCTAAGATAGGGTCATAGAATGTTAGCTCACACCCGTCATAGACCTCTAAGTCATCGCATTGAAGGTCATATCTCATAAGATTAGATTTATTAAATGTAATTACTGTTTCTTTATCTTCATATGTCTTTTCATCAAAGATAATGATTTTATCCATAGTTATCTTTATAGCCATTCCCTGCTCTTTTGATATTCTAGCCAGTAGACTTGAATCTGATTCTTTCATCTGATCTACTTTATCAAAAGTGAATTCTTCAGTACAGTCATAGAACAGATCCATAGAATAAGTTTTAGATATTTCCTGTGCAATCTCTTTTAGAGATACATTCTCCCAGGTATTATCTTTTTTCACTCCTTTAAGATTTTTGGTTATGTCTATAGATGTCCCTGAGATATTCATGGTGTCTGGTGTGCCTGAAAAAGATAGATCATCTATGGTAAAAGTCCCGCATTTCAAGACTCTATTATCCCCTTCATTCCTCCAGTTAATTACTCCTATCTCGACTTTTAGTTTATCTCCCTTTAAGATGGCCCATTCTTTTATCCATTTATCTCCTGTGAGACTCAGAGTTACACTATCACCTTTATCTAAATTATCTGTATATGATAAACCTTTTAGATATGGGGATAGCTCCCCTGTAATATCTTTCCCTTCATAGATTATATTTATATAGCTTCTCCTGGACTTCATATTACCTCCAAGGAGGGAGGGTTAAGTTTTGAGTATTAGATATATCAGGGCAGATCAGTTCTATCTCACCACTAAAAATAACTATGTTCGTATATCTAGGATTTGCCCTCATTAGCTGTTTGGAAAATTTATCTTCCCCATAGACTTTAAAACTAATCCCATCCCATGTATCTCCTTGGATGGTCCCATATATATCTGTTTCTTTAGTCAAGACTTACCCTCCTCTCTAATTTCATGTTTTTACTTATTATTTTTTCAAGTGTTTCTTCTATTAATTTAACGAGATCCTCGCTTGAGCTTTTTAACATTTCATTGATATTTGTTATGCTTCCCTGGATAATAGGATTGTAATCTACATTAACTTCAAACTTATTTTTAATATTTGTTTTGGATAATTTTTCTTTAACATTAGATGCTAATGCCGGAATCCCTTTCCCTGCGAACATTCCCAATTTAGCTCCTGCATGATACCAAAGGTTTTTTGATTGCTGACTGCCGTCATGGGGAACAATAGTTTCTGGTGCATCCCCTACTATTGCCAAATGAGGAGTAGTCATTATCCCACCCTTAGCATAAGCTGGGACATACGTTTTTATTCTTGATTTGTTTAGTCCAGGAGTTTTTAAAGGGTTTTCATTTTCTTTTTTACCTTTAAATTTTTTCCAGTAACCATAAAGGCTTTTGATTCCTTTAATCCATGATCCTAAAGGAGTATATTCAAATATTTTACCTATTGGGCTTTCTTTAAATTTATCCCATAATTCAGTTATTTTAGCTTTAACTACGCTAAACCCTTCTTTTACCTTATCCCAATTTTTGTAGACTAAATATGCTCCTGCAGCTATAGCCGCGATTGCTATTATCCATGGATTAGCTAAGGCTAATCTTCCAAATGCCATAGCACCTTTACCTAACATTTTAAAGGTTGAACCACCGATTATTTTTATTTTGCTTAACATGGGTCCCCATTGTTTCCATTCTTTGATTTTTTTCCCTGCTGCCATAAAGGTCTTATAGTCATCTTTCATTTTAAATACTTGTTCTAATCCTAGTCTAGCTCCACCTGAAGCTAGTCTTAATCCAACTAATGTTGCTGCCCCATAGGAAATAGCCTTAGTCATCTGTGGATGATCTGCCGTAAGGGAATTCATTCCATTTGTAAATGAAGTCACTCCTTTAGTTGCTGATTGAATGGCAGGTAACATCGTATTGGCGAACCCTAATGATAAATTTAATATTGCTCTCTGTGATATTTTTAATTGTGCTGCTGTAGTTTTATTAACATTAGCAAATTCTTTTCCGACACTATTTGCTACTTTTTGCTTATCGTTTACCATTTTTAGATTATTTGAGATTTTGTCTAGATGTTGAGAGAGTGGTAATAATGCCCCTACTGCTTCTTCTCCAAATAACTGAGTTCCAACCGATAGTTTTTCACTTTCACTCAAATTTTTAAAGGCTCCCATTACTTTTTGTATAGTTCCCATAGAATCTTTTTGCATATCTTCTGATATTTGTACAGGATCAAACCCCAATGCCTGAAATGCTGATTTTTTTGTACTACTAGCAGCATTTCCACTGGACATAGTAGAATATAATTTCCTCAGAGCAGTACTGGCAGTACTGGCATCTTTTACACCAAAATCAATTAAACTAGCCCCTAATGTAGCTGTTTGAGCTGCTGTGACATTTGCTATTTTTCCAAGTGGTCCCATGGCAGTAACTATATCTCCAACTTGTTTAGGAGTAACGTTGATATTATCCCCTAATACATTTATCTGATCAGCTAATCCCATAACTTCTTTTTGAGACATATTTAAAGATGTTCTCCATGTAGCAAGATTAGATCCTGCCTCCTCTGCGTCTACACCGAAGGCTACAGCCACTTTTGCGGTATCAAATGTAAATTTAGTCAATTCTTCTTGGGCAATTCCTGCTCTACCAGCAGCAGCAGCAATTTCATAGATTTCATTATTCATTAATGGAATTGTTTCAGTAGTTTTTAATAATTCTTGTCTGAATTTTTGTATCTCACCCTCATCAGTCAAAGTTAGTTGTTTTTTTACATCCGCGAAGGCTGATTCATCATCTACTGCAAACTTTACTCCAATTCCCATAGCTACTGCTTGACCAGTCCCCTTATATAGGGAGCTCTTCCCCTTTTCTTTATTATTATCTCGGAACTGTTTAAATCGTTCCTGATTCTCCTGGTATAGTGCCTTTTTCATCTCTTTAGATAATCTGATCTGTTCCTTATATCTTTTGGTCATCTCATTACTTTTAGCCAGGGTGTGTTGCCTCTTGGAAACTTGACTTATCTGTTTGGCTAGATCTTCTTGACTAGCCCCATATTTATTTGATTCCTGTTTAACTGACTTCATTTTTCGCATCATATCAGTTAATGATTTTCTTTCTTTATCGGTACTATCTCTCAATTTATCTTCAGCTAACTTAGCTTTTTTAAATTCGTTTACCATTTTCTTAGTTGGTTTGGAGGTTCGTTCAAGAGCCTTTTTTAAATCTTTTGTTTTTTGAGTCATTTCAAATAGTGATCTTTGCTGTTCTGAATAGCTGTTTCTACTTTGTTTAAATTGATTTTCTAATTTTTTACTTTTTTCTTCTAATTTTGAAATCTCTCTACTTGTAGTTTTAAGAGTTCTCATTTCATGACTTAGTTTCTCTATCTCTTTAGCACTCTTACTAAAATTTGTATCTTTCATTTTTTTCATTTGGCCACTAAGTTTTTTTACTTCCTGAGAACTTTGATTAAAACTCTTAGTTAAAGAAGGATCTACATACCCCCCTATCTTCATTATAAAATCTCTATTACTCACTAGGTATCGCCTCCAACCAACTAACTAATTCTTTGAGTTTCATCCTGTGAAAGAAATCAGCACCACTTTTAGTTATTTTTCCGGCCATAAGGATAGACTCTCTTAATTTTTTTATTTTTTCTTTTGAGTTTAAGTCTATCCTAGCAAGAAACCCTTGGTACATTCCGTTATTACTCTGAAATCCTTAGATTTTAATTCTAAGATTGCTTCAAAAGGAATCCCAGAAGCTTTTGCGGCTATTGCTGCTTGGTATGCAGTAGAATAATTTACATCTGGTAATGGAGTGAAAAATTTACCTAAAGATTCACTTTCCGCCTCACAGATCTCTGCTCCTGTAATGGAATTAAAATCTAGCTCTATCTTTCCTATCTTTTCACCATTAAAAGTAATAGGACCTCCTAAGGTCACTATTACTTTATCTTCTTTTAGTTCTATTTTAGGTTTTATATTTTTAGGTTGAGTTTCTGCCTTTTCTTCTATATTTTTATCTTCAGTCTCATTAGTTTCTTTCATTTTTCCCCCTTATAAAAAATCATCTTCATCTAGATAATTAATCCCATCGACTACAAATTTATTATTAAGTTTATCAATATGAAGATTTTCTATCTCATCGATAAATACTCTTATACTGAAAACTTCAAATTCTGCCTCTGTATCCATAGCTTTGGCTGTTTCTGCCTTCCCTAAGTTTTTATTTTTAGGTGTTACCTTAGCCATTATTCTAATTTTCCTATTTCTCATTCTACCTATTGGGCTTCCTGGGTCAACCATTTGTAAGTTTCCTCTAAAGGCTAGCTGATGCATGATAGGCGCAATCAATGTTGTAAATTGCTTATTTACAGATCTTTTCTTTATCTTCATTGTCATAGATTTAGTTAATCCTGCAATAGGTACTTCTATCTCTCCTCCTATTCCTGACCCTATAACTGTATCGGTCATAAATTGGATATTAGGAAGATCTAAATCTACTGTTCCTACTTCTTTTAATGCGTTTATATATAAACTAAATCCCTGTAGGGATATTGGAAATCCATTCATTAGTTACCACCTCCAAATAGGTTCTTTAGATAATCTATATCGTATTCTAGATCTGACATAATACATTCAGCTACTCCTACTGGTGTCATATATCTTTTAAAGTTATATTTTCCATCTATTAAGCTGCCTACTGGGTTATCATGTCCATTAAACTCTATCCTTCCGCCAAGTATAGCTCCTTGAGTCACTAATCCATTGTAGTAGTCGTTATAGCTGTCTACTATCTTATCCATGAGCTTATTGTTAGCGGGTTTGTCCACATCCAGCCAATAAGTTAGTGTGAAGTTGTTGTTATCCCAGATAAACATCCTTTTTACTGAGATAGTATTATCTTTAATATCTCTATTCGATGGATAACACGCTGTTCTATTCCCCCATAATCTCCAGCCATTATTAAAATTAATAGCTGTAGCCACCCCATTATCATTTAAATAATTAGCCTGGGCTAAGGTAAGATCTACCTCTGTTTTATTTTTTAAACAGATCCCTGTAATGTTTAGCGGCTTATTCGATGGAGATTCATATGGGATCCCGCCATTCTTATCATCTACTGAATAGATAGAGGCTGCTGCTAAGGTGGATAAATGATAAATATCCTCTCCTATGGATCCCATTGGCCAGAAGTTGTATTGATTTTCATGAATATAGCTATTATCATTTTTCCAGGCTGTTACCTTGCTATAATTATCTATAGTTTCTGTATCTATATCGGTTAATGCTACCCCTCGAAATACTTCATTTATTTTCTTCATAGAAGATACTAATGCAGTCATTACTTTACTATCATGGGTCCATCCTGGAGCCAATCCAATATTTGGAACCCTGTTAAACTTAGGAAAAATTTGTTCTATTAGAGCAAATCCCTCGCTTTTAAGGGTAGCGCCATCTATTCCGCCTATAATGTCATCACTATCAACTAAACTAGGATCTAATTGGCTGTATGTCGCCTTATAATCCCCATCCGCTAATGCTTCATCGATGAATACTATTTCTAAGTTTCCATTATCATCAAATGTAGTAATATATTTTTCAGCTGCGACTACTACATCTCCACTATCTTTTAAAACAAAATTTTCTTGTAATATTCCAGTTTGACTTATTTTACCTATTTTTTTTGTTATTGTTACTGATGTGCCTATCACATCTTTCTTGTGTATTGCAGGATCCAATACATTTATGAAAACTACAGGTCCTACTTTAAACAGCCTAAAAAAGACACTAATAGCCTCACAAAGGGTATAATTTCCCCAATCGTCTAAATACCCAAATGCTTCCAATGCTTCCTTTTCTGTATAACAAAGAACAGGTGTATTAACTTTTGGATTTTTTGCCATATTAACTGGTGCGGTTCCTATTATTACTGCAGTATTACCACTTTTAATAATACTAGCTATGGAAGTAGTGCTTTCACTTGTTGAAACTCCATGATTTATCATTTCTTATATACCTCCTCCAATGCTCTATTAAAAAGAATATTCATCCTCTTACCCGGTTCATTAACTTCATTTATAGCTTTGACATAATTTTCTCCGGATACAAATAATGGAATTATAGATTTATATTTTTCCTTTAACTTTTCAACCTCTTTTGGTAATGATCCCCTGAATATAGTTCCATTATCCAGGATCCCTCTTTTCACACCAGGACCTATATAAAAAGTTGTCGTTCTTGTTTTCATTTTAGGAGCTTTCTCTTTTTTTGCCTTTGTGTCTACACCTTCCAAAGGCTTAGAATCAATATTTTTTTTATTCTTTTTGGTTTCTTTTTTTTCTGCCATATCTCCTCCTTACAAATAGTCATCTTGCGGCTGCGTTACTGCTATTTCAAATGAACATTTAGTTTCACCCAGATAATGAGGGAATTCTATTTCACCATAAACATCATGTTTCATGGATCTTTTTAAAATCCCAAACTGAAAATTTGTATCTTTAAAAAAATCTTCTCTAATCTTATCAATTACTGAAAGTACATCCCAATGACCAGTTGCATGACTTTGGTTTTTAAAAACATCATGTTTCATATCTTCCCGGCTTACTCCAATAGTTCCATACAAGATATTAATATCTGCTATACCACTTAGTTCTTCATCTTTAATATGAGTGGTTTGGATTAATATATATGGTTCTCCTCTAACTGCTGATTTAGGCAGTGCTCCCGTTTCAATCAAGGGTAAAACAAACTCACCTTTATCATTTATTAACTGGATACCTTTTACAGCTTCAGTTATTCTTCTTTTGATCTCTTGTTCTAGATTTCTTACCGACATGGTTTCTCCTTTTTATTGATATTTATTGGTGGAGATTCTTTAACGACATTTGAAATATCTTTAACAATATTTAAAATTTCCTTATCTATGTTTTTAGCTGACATAATGCCTCCTTAGTTTCTAATATCTATTATTGGAGTTCCTCCAGAAGTAACTTGCGGTAATTGCCCATCCCATCTTAAAGTTTGCTCATATTTGATTAACTCAGTAGATAAAGATTTTTTCTTCAGATCATTGGCTTTAGATTGGGCTTTAGCTACAGTTAATATTCTTTCTGCTTCTGCTTTAGCTTGAATTAATTTGACATTTGCTTTTCCTTGTTCCTGGATAGTATTTCTTTCAGCTTCAATTTGAGCTTTTTGTTTTTCAATCTTTTGTCTTTCTAATTCTTGTTGTGTATTTACTCTTTGTTGAATAACTGTAGCAGTGGCTTTATCTAATCCTATTCTTGAGAAATTAACAGATTCAATGATTATTCCATCTTTAGCAAACTTTTCTTTAATATGCTGATAAGCCTTTAAGTTTAGATCTGCCCGTTTAGACCCATAAATATCAAGGACACTAAATTTAGAAGTTACTTCGGAAACATACGCTTTTATCTTTACTCTGGTATATGTATTTTGAATAAGTTCTCCGCTTTTACCTTTAAATCGAGTAAATATTTGAGCTACTTTATTTTCATCATATCTATATGAATACTCTAAATCTACATTGACCATCTTTCCATCTGAAGTAGGAACTATAAAGGAATCATTATCTTCTGAACCTTCCCTTTCATCTGCAGATAAATATGCTTGTTCTGTTCCTACAGTATATTCTGTTACATTTTTAAAAGGATTGATAAAGTTGTATCCTTGGGTTAATACCTTTTCTTGTACTCCTCCATTAGGGCTGTATACAACTCCTACATATCCTGCTGATATTCTATGACACGATTTAAATGTCATTAATATCCCTATAACTACTATCACTATTACCGCGCTAAATTTTCTTCCATTAATTATCATTTTTGTCCTCCTATTTTTTATTTTTCAAAGAAATTATTTAATTGAATTTCTAGTTCTTCATCTAATTCTTGATTGATCCATTCTTTTATAAGTTTTGGATTATGTTCCATCATCCCACCAAAACTATACCCGTATTGTCTTTCAATACTCTTTCTAAAACGAGGATCATTACTTCTACGTCTAAAGACCATTATGTTCCCTGGTTGGTTTTTAGGATCTTGGAGGAAAGCCCTTCTTAAATCTACGAGTCCTCCACTTTTTCTTAATCCAATTTTAATGGGCCCATTATTAGGTACATCCACTCTAAAGTTTTGTAGTCCAAAATGATCCTTTTTTCTATTATTAGTCAACTCAGCTATTGTGTGTTGCCCTCCAGCTTTTCTCATTGAAATACCAGAATTCACTTTGTTTTTATTAATATAAAAATCCTCTATAATACGATCGATTATATATCTTTTGGCTCTTTGCGCTGTTTTATTAGACACTTTTGAAACTACAGTTTCTATTCCATCTGTAATTCCTTCTAACTCTTTTTTGATTTTATCCAGTAATTCGCTATCAATTTCAATCATAAAATTTCACCTTCAGTATTTCGTAAGTCCCGAAATCATTTCGGAACTTACGAAATTGATTATCTGTAATTAGTAGCTATATCTATCCGGTATGTATTACCTAGATCTTCTATGTCTAAAATTTCATAGGATTCATTGTCCATTTCTACTCTGTCATTAGGTGCTAAACCTGATGGGAAGTCTGTTTTTCTTATGGATACACAGATTCCATTGGTATAGATCCCCATCTCCTCAGCTTTGCCCTTATACTTTGTCCTAAAAGTTTCTGAAGACTTAACCACCACGATCTGATTGCCTTCAAAGGAAACAGTTTCTCCTATCTCTTCAGGATCAAAGAGGAGATCTAGATCTTCATCCATCAGATCTTTAAAGTTCATCTTCAGCTTCCATAATTGCTTCTATGATCTCAGCTTTTCTGGTCACCTCTAATTGAAGTTCCATATCCACTGCCATCTCTTTTAACTCTGAGACATTTAAATCATCCAGTTCTTTTCTTCTTTTCTCATATGCTAACTCTTCAGGAGTTTTCTCTTCCTGGAAGTGAGATTTTATCTCAATTACAAAATCAGATTTGATAAGATCCACCGCATCTTTATCATCTAGTTCTATAACCTTCCCTGGCTTATATATCTTCCCCTTATATTCAATGGCCGTTAATTTAACCTTACATTTTTTCATTTTTACCCCCTATATTACTTTAGCTGCAATCCAACCTTGTGCATCTTCTGGTATGATTAATGGTGAAGATCTGATTTCTAATAGATCTGTATTACCTTCAGATGAAGGAACAGTTTTAACAGCTTCTTTTCCTACAAATATCTTTGCTCTATCCGTAATTTTTTCTCTGAATGGGAAACTTCCATAATTTACTCTAAAACTCTTCGCTTTAAAGTATAAAAGTGTTCCATCCGGTAGGATAGGTTCTTCAGTAGGTTTGCCATATTCTTTTACCCAATCCATGTATGAATAGATCTTAGTATCTATCTCTGGGATATATCCAATGTATGAAACCCCTGGTTCTTTTTCTTTTGGTTTAAGGTTAATAAGAGTGTCATTGAGAATTCTTATCTTTTCCATAAGAAGTTTATTGTTGATAATTGACCTGGCTACGTCTGGGGTAACTATTACTGTATCCACTACATTCCCTGTGTTCTTTTGAACCTCAAGTTTTTGATTACTTAACCATCCAATGATATCTGAATTAGTATCGGAAAATCTATCTGCCCCTGTTAATACTTTTAAGGCGAAATCGCCATATTTGATCCCTTCTTTTCCATTCCCCATAGGAAATACTCCAGTCATTACCAATTGGGATAATGCCCAGATCTTAGTCCTATGAGTTATTGCTTTTAAAGTCTTTAAATCTTCTGCCACCTGTTTCTTTAAAATCTTATTCAGATCTTTTTTACCAGTAACATAGATCCCTTCACCGAATTGCTGCTTATATGCTGATTCAGCAGTTGCCGGTATCTTTAAAGAGATAAATGGTGGTTTGTACCTTTCAACTGCAAATCCATCTCTCTCAATAAGAATTCCATTAGACATAGGCCCTACAAATGCGGCTCTTACTCTTCCGTTATCCTTAGAGTGGATCTCAATCTCCTGGACTACTTCCTCTATCTCTTTACCAATCAAGATATTCCATAGGAAATTAACTGGTCTTTTTACCCTCTCAATTGCTGCGGTTATCTTTCTAGCTTCATATGGTCCTGCCATTCTTAATCACTCCTTTTAATTTTTTAGCTTTATCTCATATAGATATTTTTAGGAATACCGTGTATTCTTATTTTTTCTATATCTGTAGCATCTTCTTTAATGACTCCAGTTTTATAGAACATTCCACTAACATAAACCATCGCTGTTTCAGTTCCTGTTACTACTACATCCTCACTTAGTACTCCAAAGAACTTAGTTTCATCGGTACACTTAGATAATTTTAAAGTTGCAGGATCTAACTCTAGAAGCATCCCCCTTGTATATATTCCCGCGGTAAATCCCATAGGCTCTACCAGGTAGGGAACTACTCCTCCTGCTTTTAGATTCTCAGGTGTTATTGTTTCTTTAGCCATTTAAAATCACTCTCCTTATTCAATTTCATTTGCTAATGCTACTATGTCATCGATCTCTTCTTCCTCTTGCTTTGCTTCCAATTCTTCTTTAGTCATTCCATCTAAGATTTGCTCTTGGATTCCTCCTGCTTTTGCATCATCGATTTTGTTTAATAAAATATCCATTTTATTCTGAGCTTTAGGTTGTTTTTCAGTATTTTTAGGCTGAGTTGTCATCTCCTGAAGAATATCAGTCATTAATTCCTGGTTAGTAGCTTCTAAAGGAGTTTCAAATTTAGCCTTTTGGATACATTCCAATGATCTTCCTGCTCTTTGCTCTATTGTTTCTAAGTTTTTAATTCTGTCTCTTTCCTGGTTAACTCCTACCTGAACTATTTGCTTGTATAGATCTGGATGTTGTTGCATTAATTGGTTTAACTCCATTTTTTCATCTCCTTTGTTATTTAAATTATCTATATTTGTATTTTTGTTTACTGGCTTAGTTTTAAGTAGATGCTCTTTTTTTAAAAAACTATTTAGGTTTTTATATTTTGAGATGTCTAGCTGCAGATCTTTTCCACACATAAGCATATTATTATTTACAGCCATCATATTGGCTTCAGAATCATTTTCTATCTCGGTAATAAATCCATATTCTTTAGCTTCGTCTGCGTTCATCCAAGTTTCATAATCCATTTTTTCTATGACTTCTTCTCTTGTGATCTTTACCTTAGTTAAATAGGCCCCTATTGAAACTTCTTTAAATTTATCTAGGTCATCTGCTTGCTTTCTAAGTTCTTTTGCTCCACCACTTGTTCTAGGGAAATATGGGTTATGTACCATCATCATGGCAACTCTACTCATAATGATTACATCCCCTGCCATGGCTACTACAGTAGCAATAGAAGCGCATATTCCATCGATATAGACAATTATTTTAGCTTTGTGTCTTTTTAGACTGTTATATATTGCACACCCTGCGCCGACTCCTCCTCCAGGGGAATTGATTCGAACACTTATTTCTGTAACATCTCCTAAGGCATCTAGTTCTCTATTGATATCTTCAGATGTTACATCAGCGGCCCATCCTTCTCCAATAACTCCATAGATCCTTATTTCAGCTTTTTTATCCCCCTGCATTACTGCATTTAATAAACTCATTTTTTTCCACCTTCTTTCATTAATCCAAATTTTTTCATTTTCTTTACTTCTCGACCTCGCTGCTCGATATTATCATCAATATCACTTCCATTGATCTCCATACTTTCTCTAGCACTTGTACTCAGATTATTTTTAATTCTAATTTCTGCTGCTTGAGCTTCTTTTTTAGGATCTAATGACCCTTGAGCTTGTCCAAACCACTGGGTCTTTTGATATGCTCTTCTTTTAAAAGGATCTTCATATCCAGGTAGATCTATATAGTCCATAGCCACGCAATAATCTAAAAATTCTTCATAGATAGGCTGCATAAAATCATCTGTAAACCATTGTCTTCTAGTTTTTAACATCTTCCAGGATTCTAATAGAGCCCCCTTTGAAGCTGAATAGTTATTAGAAAACTTAAGTAATAGTTGTTCAGGCGCTAATTCTAAAGCCGCCCCTAAATGAACACACATAGTATCCATAAACTTAGTAAACCCAGAATTAGGTCTATTAGAATCAGGAAATTTTATCTTTTGTCCAGGAGCCAAATTACTAACAATTCCACTTTTTAATGTGATATCCTTTCCCCCTTTACTTTTAAAAGGACTTTGAGATTTAGTTTCCTGAGTTTCATTTTCTATGAAAGCTGCAAAATATGAATTAACAGTAGCTGCCATCAGTTCTGCATGGGTAAACTTTCTCATCTGATGAAGAATTTCAAGAACTGGTGCTATTAAAGGAACTCCTCTTCTCTGACCTATTCTTTCTTTATCCATGAGAACCAATAGGTTTTTCCTGCCTGTCTTACTTCCATGAACTTGGATCTTAGTAGTTTCAGACCCATCTTTATTCTTTTTGAAGTGATAAGCAGTTATTATCCCGTTTTTATCCTTTTCTACACCGTTTTTTATGTCTTTATCCCCAATATCTGAAGGATTAACACAACTAGCCGGATCTAATAACCTTACCTTTAATCCAAAGAGTTCTCCAGGATGAAGCTTAAATGAGAGAGCTGCAAAACATTCTCCATCGATTAAAGATGTTAAGATGGCCAAAGATTGAATATGACTTAATTTAGATTGTCTTCCCCAATCACATTCAGTAGATTCGGTCCACATTCTCCATAGATTCTCTATGTTTTTTTCTATCTCCTCTTTTTTTTCTTGTTCTATTTCTAAAATATTGTTGTCTATAGATGATTTTAGTTTTATCCCAATCCCTACAACATTAGATCTGATTCTTTTAATAGCTCCATTTGCTATGGCGTTCCCCATAAATTCATCTCTAGATCTAGCCATAAGAGTGTCTTTTGATTCTCCTATATCTATATCAGAATTATTTATCTCATCATCATAATCCATAGCATTTTGGTTTCCTGCTCCATGATTATGATATTGAACTACATTTTCATAGGTTTTCTCAGCATGATAGAGCTTTGTTTCTGCTCTTATTCTCCTAGCTGCTAATCCAGGAAATATTTTTTTTAATGATAGTTCCATTTATTCCTCCTAATGTCTTCCTGGTCTTACATTTTCTATTGTCATTCCCACATCATCGGGATTCCCATGCTTTCTACACCTTTCTTCCCATAGTTTAATTCCTGACTGTATCCTTCCTAGATCTGCTCTAGTAACTTCTTTTCCATCGATGTTATATGCCTGACCTAATAAAACTTTTTCTTCAGCTTTTAAATACATTTTTAATTTCTCCTGGCACATCTCCAGGGTTATTCCTGTAACACTCATTATTCCTCCCTTTCTAGATATCCAACTTTAGATAATAGACTTAATTCTTCTTTAGATAGAGTTGCTAAAATTTTCATATCATAATCATATATTTCCAATGCTGCTTCAGAATAATTGTGTAAATCTAATGCCTCATTTCTTTCTCTAATTTTTATCCATTTGTTACTCTTAGGATCTCGAACCTCAGCAGTTAAACTTAAAAAATATTCTTCCGTGTAGTTTCTAGTCGGACTTTTAGGGAAATGACAGAACCCTGGTCCAGGTTTTTTAATCCTCAATTTACTCATAGTTGAATCTTTTAATGCATTGACTCCTACAGAATAAAGATTGATTTCATTATTTTTAGTCCTTCTAAATCCATTGTTTATTGGGACTATCCCACCTTGACCCTTAATTCCAAAGATTCTTTCATCCTCTTTATCGGAAACAAAGTTATATACATTTTGTGTGTTGTAACCGGTGTCGATACAAGTAGCAAAAATCTTAAGAGCAGTTCCATCTTTAAAATAGAAATCTGATTTTAAGAATTCATATAACTCATTCCAAACTTCTTCTTTTGAAGGGTTCCCATAAAATACCTGGTATGTAATCCCCCAACTTTCTCTACCTAATCCCCAACCTTTGAGTTCTAACTCAATTCTGTTATGCTGCACATCGACTCCTGCAGTTAGTAATAATACTCCTTCAGGTATTTCAGCCTCATAGGTCTCTCGTCTTTTAAATAGAGCCATATAGTCTATTGTCTTGATGTTTTCTTCTTCCCAAGTTTCAGCCAATACAGTATTTTTAAATGTCTTTATCTTTTCTATATCACCCTGGGACTCTATCCATTCCTCAACTATTGATTCCCAAGTTCTCCATGGACTAGCTAGAGCGCTCAAGTGATAACTTAATTTCTTTTTTCTTTCTGGGAATTTATGTACCCATTTTCCTTTAGACTGATTTCCTCTTTTCCATGCTTTTTCATGGGCCAAGGCTCCACATTCATTACAAACCATCTCTACTGTTTCGTGATCATCATCAATCCATTTTAGGTTTTTAAAATCTAATACCTGATACTCTCCACAATGGGGACAAGGTAACTTCCATACTGCTTGTGATCCATTTGCAAATTCTTTTTCTATGGCACTTTTATTCTTTACGGTAGGTGTCCCGGTGATAATACATTTACTTTCATCCCCATAGGTTGTTAATCTTTTTCGCCCAAGGGATATTACATCTCCTTCCCTACCTGAAGACTCCGGATACCTGTCTACTTCATCAAAGAAGATTATTCTTATCGGCCTGGCTGCTAACTTACTTGGTGAATTAGACCCGATAAAGGCAAGATATCCTCCCGGAAACATCTTGTGGGAAACTGTATTTCCTGAGTTCTTTGAATTTGCATCTTTGATTCTGGCTTTTAGTACATAGGTATCTCTTATCATAGGAGCTATCCGTTCCTTAGAGTATGCTATTGCCATAGTATCTGTTGGTTGTACTAACAGCATTGGACAAGGATCCAGGTGTGCATATTTTCCAAAGATATTATTAATGAATTCTGATTTCGCAAGTTGCGAAGCCATCATAAGTATCACTTCTCTAACTTCTCCAGATTCTAATTTTTCATAGATCTCTATCATGTATGGAGTTCTCTTAGTTTCCCAGGCCCCTATCTCTTTAGAACCTTCTGAAGATAGAATCCTGTTTGCATCTGCCCATTCACTGATACTTAGTTTAAGTGGCGGTTTTAATAATTCTAGGCATTCTTTAAATAACTTTCTTACTTTTTTTCTTCCATTCATTATTTATCACCCTTATTACTTGGAGGATCATATTTTTCTAACTCCTCCAGGGTTTTTAATACATGCTTTTCTACGATCTTTTTAATATCCGGATCTTCATTTTGCTCTATCTCAATTGTTATTTTTCTACTGGTACTGAGTAACTGAGATTTAAACTTTATAAGCATATCAGACAAGGCCCCTCTGACTACATGGTCAGGGTAATATTCATCTTTTAAAATCTTTAAATTAAATTCTTGTGTTTCACGTTTTGCTTTTTTTAATTTTTGATCTTCAAGGTTATGATCTCCATCTTTACTTTTAATTTGTTTGATGTATTCTTTAACGCACTTCCCATAGATATATTCTCCCGGAGCGTATTTAAAATTTTTAAATAAAGTTCTTACTTGTCTTTCAGTGATTAAAAATTGTTTAGCTAATTGTTTTTCACCGATTAAAATTAGTTGATCCATATATCCTCCTAAAATTTTTGGAAGTCCCAAATAAAAATTTTGTTACGGTCAAAGTTCTGCGCCTCACCACCGCAAAGCTTTTTTCTAGAGTGCTCACAGTACCTTTTATTTTGTTACTATTATTTTTTGTGCTATACTTTTAGTACACTAGCTAATAAGGAGGTACGTTAATGCTTTATTGTATTGATCTCAAGACAAGTCAAGTTCATGTACTGGGGTGTCGATATATCCCTCAGAAAAACCAAGACAAAGGTTTTCTAGGTCGTTTTGATAGCTGCAAGGATGCAGTAGCCGACGCAAAACTTAAAGGCTACACAAATGCTAATGCTTGTTCTCATTGCTGTCCTAGTACTCATATAAAATAAATGACTGGGCTGTTTAGTCCTTTTTTTTATTCCTCCTCATCTTCATCCATAAACATTATGCCTTTACGCTTTTCAATAGCTTTCTTGCCTTCTTCAAACTTTATCTGTCTAAGCTGAAGCTCTATTTTTTCTGAAGGGGTCTGAATACTGAATAGCTCCTTGCCCAGCTTATACAGCTCTGCGGTAGCCTGGATTCTATTCTTTAAGGCTTCTTCATAAGATTTTACCTTTGGTTTTGTTCCGCTTTTATTCAACTCCATAAGATAAGCTAAGTTAGACTGGTGGAGAGTCCTGTAATCAGTTATGACCTTATCTCTCAATTCAACTCTTTTGCTCATATCATCTTCGATAAATGCCTGCTGAAGTATTGCCTTACTCTTCCCCTTAATCCACCCGTCTTTACTGGATAAGTTCCTGAGAGTTCCATAGTTAATCATGTATTGTAGAGATATATCTATCAGATCCATCCCGGCCTCATATGCTTTCTTGATCTCTTTTTTTATTTTGTTATCAATTTTTCTGTATCTGGCCATTAGTAATCAGCCTTAATCATACTGAGATCAATACTGTGATTTGTTTCCATGATGTTGATAAGTTTAACTCCCATAATCTGCTCAGTATTTATCCTTCTTAAGATAGCTTCTCTAAATGCTTTTGGATCTTTACCGGATACAACACTAAAATACGGTTCACTAAAACTATAGACATAGCTGTTAGCCAGTATATTTATTTTTTCTTGGGATCGGTCTGTCTCAAAAGATGAGATCTTAAATCTTTCTGAATTCTGCATCATCTGTGTAAATTCCTTTTCTTTCATTTTTAAAATTATGACACTCACCTCCAAACTTCTTTTTATGTCATAAAAATGTAATAAATCACTTTAAATTTTCTGCCTCATTACTTAGGGAAACTGTGTCACAATTATTTTTTGTCATTTCTTTTCTAGGGCAATATTTATAATGGCTAGAGAAGAAATTTGTACTTTTTAAATTTAACCACTATTTGGGATTAGTGGTTAAAAATTTTTCCCACTAAATAACTTAATTTTTCCTTGTTATTTAAATGAGAATAGTTCTTTTTTATCCTTTCTATTTCCCTGGTCTTATGTGGCTTATCGTGAATTGATATAATATTTTCTAAATTGGAATAATCAAAGATCCAGGAGTTATCTTCCAGATATTTATATACATTTCTTTGAGAAGATCTACCGGTAGCCCTGGCTAATTTATTCTGTTTTTTAAATTCTAAATAGCTCAGTTCCAAATTTGGTTCTAGTTCTTTCTCCAGGTATCTATATGCTTCTTTAAATAGTTTTTCATAACATAACTCTATAAATATCTTATCTAAGATATTGTGGTCTCCTAATAGTGCTTCTAGTGTATTATCAATATTAAATCTTTCACTGGCATAGTATTTATATGTTGAACTGGATAGCCACCACTCCAGTCTGGTCAAATCAAAACCTAAAAGATGTTTATCATCCACTTCTCTTTGTTTGTCGTAAATTCTGACTTTATGGCTCTTCCATCCTCCATCCAGGGTAGAATCTGCAAATAGTTTTTTATATGATTCGTTTAAATTGATATTGCCTATCTTTCTTAGTTTAGGCAGCTTGAGGAATAATAGAGTAAATACCTCCTTATATTCTTCAAATATCAGATCCAGGTTTATATTTATCTCGATTTCACTGATCTTAGCTTCAGAAAGATCTATGGATATATTTTTGCTGTCTAATAAACTCATTAATCTATTGATCGATTCTTTTAGTTCAAAATTTCTTGCATTGTATATATTGTGACCATGCAGGAGTCTGTTAGGATTAAACCTCAAATATGTGGTTTCCCTTACTTCTCCACTTTCATACAACTTAATAGTTTTTTCTATACTGAAGAGTTCTTCTTTGATCTCAAATTTTTCCTCAACCCATCCCTGACCTTCAGTAAACAATGATTTTTTATCTGTTTCTATTTTTATTCCAGAGAGGACTAACTTATCTATTCCTACCCTCTCTAACTTATCTCTGTCCAGCCCTATCATATCCCCTCCTTTAAAATTTTATCGTTTCTTAAGTTGACTAAGTTAGTAAATAATAGTAGAATGTTTATGTAACGAATATTGTATTTAACCAAATGCCATTCTCTCTCCCAAGAGAATTCGTTACTATTTGTATAGCAGGCACCTAAATTAAATTTTAGGTGCCTTTATATATTCATAGAGATATTACATTGGTGATTTGTTTTAGGAGGTCCACCTAATGTAATATCTTTAAAAATACACATATTAATTTCTACATTCAACTAAACCAAGAAGCTGATATTGCCTTTATGACGTTTAGACCAGCTCAATTTTTTGGTTTGGTTCAAGATAGAAAAATTATTTCTTTAATTTTTCGGCAAATTTTACACAATGTTCCTGAGTCTCAAATTTGATATAGTCATCTTTTGATATTTTAGCTTTGGCATAGCCTGGTATTTTATCCCAGCTAAAATTTATCAATTTTCTCAGCTGCTCTTTTTCTTTTTTGTTCATAGCTAACCACCCTACTTTGGCAAGATCCTTTCTTTTTTCTTCCAGGGCTTGCATTTCACATAATCTTATTTTTTTTTGCTTCTTCCAATTCATAGTTCCCCCCTATCGGGTATCAAGTCCCCACCGACTTAATTTATAAATATCCCCAAATCTGATAGAATATTTTCCCAGTAAAAATAAAAAAAGCCGAAGTACATGTATAGACTTATATCGTCTATATCATGTACCCCGGCTTTATACGTTTGGTTCATGGCCAAAGGTTTTATGCTGACAAATCTGCTTTCTTTTTATCGATTAGCTCAATTTGAAATTCAACCTTCCACTTAATTATTTAATTTTATTTACTACAATTTAAATATACATTATTTTAATCCAGTTCGCAACTAAATTTTTTCACAACTTGTTTTTTTTATTGTTTCAGGAACACCATTAAAAAAATTGATTTCCATTTTCCCAGTGAATTTATTGGTCTTTTGTTTTTTTATAACTTCACACATTTTTTCAGTTTTATCTATCTTTTTGTTTTCCATATAAAATATCCTCCTCGATTAAACTTTTTTCTTTGGTCTTATGTAAGATAGCATATTTTTTATGTTTTTGTTAAGTATAAAATAAAAAAAAAGAGTTATACTCTTTTTTTTTCAAATTTTTTATTTTTTAAATTGTCACTAAAAATAACAACTTCTTTTGCTTTTATCTTTATAGCTGCACTATACGTAATTCCATATTCTTCTACATGAAATTTTTTATAGATTTCTTTTATTTCGTTTACATTATCATAGGTGATTATCCAATTATGATCTTTTAATTTCCCTATAGTTTTAGCTACTTTTTCATGGTCATCATGTAAATAATGATTTTCATATAGTCCAGGACCTTTTTTATAATATGGTGGATCGAAAAAAGTAAATGTTTTTTCTTTTTTAGGGATTATAATTTTATTTATAAAAACAATAGCATCTAAATTATGAATTTCAATAAAATCTTTATATTCTGCTACATTTTTTATCCTTTTTATAAGACCTTCTTTATTAAACCTACAATCAATAAGGTAATTACTATTTTGTTCTTTTCCACCTATAGGCCCACCTTTCAAAATACCAGATCGATTAGTTCTATTTAAAAAAAATGTAGAAAATCCCAATGTTAATAAAGAAACATTTTCATTTGATTGTATTTTTTTTTGATTTTCCCATTCTTTTAAATTTATAGGTGTATTTTTTATTAATTCACAAAATTCATCTGTATAATTTAATATAGAATACCAAAATGCATATACCGCTATATCGTAATCATTCAATATAATTTTTGATACATCACCCTTTAAAAGAAGCTTTAATGCTAATCCTGCTCCTCCAGCATATGGTTCAATATAAGTAGGTTTTTCTATAGTATTTTCTTTAAATAAAGATATTAAATTATCATAAACTTTAGTTTTACCACCAGGGTATCTAAGCGGAGATGCAAACGACATACTTCACCACTCCTTATTTTAAAAATATCATTCCATATGTCTCATTATAACATTTTTTTAATTTATCTACAAAATCTTTCTTAAATCTCTCTTCTTCTTCTACTAAGTTTTTATCCTCGTTTAATATTGTTTTATATAGCCTATTCATATCTGTACCAAAATATTTTTTATCTTCTTTATACCATTTTTTTACATTTTCTCTATTTCTCTTTGTTTTTAAAGGAGCATTATCTAGATAGTTTTGGCGTCCATATGATCGTAAAGTCTTCTTCCAAATATCATGTGAAGAACTACAACTGTCTAAATAATCTAGATACATATTTTCTGGACTTTTATCCCCTATTAAATATAAATAAAAATTATGTTTTTTCATGTTTTTTTTAATTGTTCCTTTTTCCTTTGATATTTTACAATCACCATCAAAAACAATTATACCATTTTTTAGTTCATTAATTTTTGTTGCAATAGCTGAAATTTGAGGTGCACCTAATTCCAAAACTAAAAAATTACAATACTGTAGGATACTTTTTGTTTTTATAATATTTTTTAGCATTTCTTCAGCTTCTTGATCTTCAAAATATACGTTAATTTTAGGAATTTTTTTTTCAGATCCTGTAGGTAAAACCAATAAATTATTTCTTAGTTCTTCTATGGAGTTAGTTTTTTCTACAACTAATGGTCCATATTTTTTAGTTAAAAAATTGACCTTACTATTTGAATATTTTTTATCTATAATCATTCTTTCCAATATTTCTAAAGAATGAGTTGTGAAAATGACTTGTAAATTTAATTTAGATGCCTGTTGATTTAAAAATTCTATTAATTTTTCTTGGGCTCTAGGATAAAGAGTGCTTTCTATTTCATCAATAAGTAATATTCCACCCTTATAATTTGATTTTTCACTTAATCTTTTAAACTCTAAAATACTAGCAATTATTTTCCCTATATTATCTTGTCCCGCTGATATACTTCTCCAATCATAGGTTGTTGTACTAACTGCTAAAGTAGTCACTTTTTCCTTTTCTACCATTTCTGTTTTTTCTAAATTTTCATCGGTTAAAAGTAATATATTTTTGTACTTTTCTTTGTAAAATTCTTCTTCTTCTGTAGTTAAATTATCATCCTTGTTCTCTAATTTTTGACTTTCTCCTATAGGATATATTCTACTTAATCCTAAGTAAATTACTGGATATGGTATATTTCCATGACCAGCATCTCTTGTTTTCCCTGCTACTAACCTAAGATAAGGAGGTACGTCTCTTGGATTCCCTTTTACCTGTAATGGATTTTCATAAATTATTTCATCCTCTTTATTAAAGTAAAGTTCATAATGATAGTGGTCCTCTTTACCCCTACTTTCACCATGAGAATCATGAACAGGACTTAATTTGAAAATATCTTTAAATTTAGTATTAAAACTTTTAGAAGTTATTAAAGATTTTTTTAAATCTTCTTCAGTTAAATAATCTTTTTCTTTTTTTCCAGTTATTTCAAATGGCTGTGCAATCATTCCTAAAATTGTACTTTTAGCCGTTCCATTTTGCCCAGCAATAGCTGTCAAATTTTCTCCTAATCCTATTTCTAAATTTTTTAATGCTCTAAATTTTTTTATCATAATCTTTTCAATCATTGACTTTTCTCCTCTACTGCATCCCAAATTTTTTCTATAAATATCTCAAAATTATCCCAATGTGTTTTTAAATCATTAGAAGTTGGAGAATGACTTTTATTATGAATATAATTGTTTAATGTAGTAATTGAAAAAAGATGGTCTTTTGTTGAAATTACTGTATTAATTATTTTCAGTTCTTCTCTATCCATCAACTTATTTTCTCTCATATAATTTCTTACAACTTCTAATTTTTTAACTAATTTTATATCACTGTGCCCCGTTAATTTTTTTTTGTCAATTATCCAGTCTAAAGTCAATTCTAAAAAAACTCTGAATAAAATTCCTACGCTATTTGGATATTTATCTATCTCTATTGTTTTTAATTCTCTAAAAATATTATTTATTCGTTGTGACTCTATTTTCAATCTAAAAGTTATAGGCATTAAATATTTTCTTGCTTTTGTTGTTGGATATGACTTAGTTTTTTTAGAAAAAATCTCTAAATTATTCTCTACTGGAGGGACTTTCTTATTTGAATCATTTAATTCTATTGCTTTTTTTTCATTTTCATCCAAAATGATTTGATTATTCTTAACCAAAGGGTTTTGAACTGATTGCCTATTTTCTCCACTACTATCTTTTTCTTTAATTCTGCTACTTACTTTTGAAATATAATCAACCCTTTTTTCTTTTGTATAAATATCTCCGACCTTAATTTTTTTATCCATTAAATCTTTTCCAATTTCTTCAAGATATTCTATTGTCTTTTCAATTTTCTTATCTTCTTTTAAAAAAAGATTATTATTTTTAAAATTAATACCTATAACTTCTCTGATATCAGGGTCAGATAATAGTCTATTTAAATTTGTTAAGGGGATATTTCCTAATTTATTTTTATAACTTTCATTAAAAGTTCCATATTTTTCAAGTAATTTTAGGACATTAATTTCTTTTGATGTTTCATTTTTATATCTTCCTTGAAATAACTGTTGCTGTTGGGTTGTCCAAGAAACAACACCTTTTCCTTTATTTTCTCCTGTATGTTTTAAATCTATCCAATATAAAGCATCTTTTTCATTTTCAAAATTAATACACTCTATTTTTTCTATTGGATTTTCCATAAATTTTTTATGAAGACGAGTAAATCTTTTGAATAAATTTATATCTATATTTTCTATAAGTTTAGGATTTTTTAAGAGTTTTAAAGATGTGATTCTTCTATTTCCTTCTAGAACTATATATTTTCCATTTTTTTTTGTTGTTATAATATTTTCAGAGGGATTTAATCCTCTTTCCAAGATATCCAAAGCTAAAGGATATATTTTATCTTTTTGATTTTTTAACATTGATTTTAGCGATTCAAATTCGCTTTGACTTTCCTCTAATCTTGGATTTCTAAAATCTAAACCTATTTTATCTACATCTAGCAGTATTTTATTTTTCATTAATTCCCCCTCTTTTATAATTCTATAATATTATTAGATTTAAATTATTTTTTATTTATTAGTCCTAGTATTCTTTTGTACCTACAAACTCTTCTTATGATTACCAAACAGTTTATTTATCCTTTAACTTCTCTTTTATACGAAGCTCTTCCGCATATTTAATTATTTCTCTATTAGTTTCTATATTTTTTTTATCTTCTTCAATTCCCGAATGAATTTTTTTGATTTCATTTAACACATTATTTTCTAACACTTCTAATATTATAAATGCATTAACACTACTAATTTCTGTGTATGCACTAAATTTTAATGGTTCTACTTTTTTTATTAAATTTAAAATACCATTATAGTCTATAAGGTTTCTAATATCTATTCCATTCTTTAAAGATTCATATTTATTTATTATTATAATCGATACTGAGCTATGTGCTAAATACAATGCCCATAAGCGTTCTGATAAATATGGTCTTTGTAAAGAAAGCTTATTTTTGGTTGTTTGTTTTTTTTGTGATTCAAATCCAGTTATCTTTCCAAAACTTTCAATAAGCAAACTGTTATTTGAATTTTTATAGTCTGATTTTAAAAATTCATCCTCTTTGATCCCCATTAAATAAGTTGATAATGCTTTTAATGAAGTTAGTTTTTGCACTTCTTCCCATAATTCATCACAAGCTTCTAATTTACGAGTGTAAAGAATTCCTTGTCTTTTTTCTGCTCCTACTATTGCATTCCGTCTTAAATCTTCCATTACTTTTTCTTCTAATTTTAGTTTACTTTCTAATTCAGAAAGTTTAAAATCATAATCATATTTTATTTTTGCAGGTATTTTAACTTTGAAATACCAAACCATAATAGGGAGTATAATTGTTATTATTATTTGCCATACTATAATTTTATTCATTAACTATTACCTCCTACGGCTTACAAACCTTACAAGCTTCTAATCCTCTATCTTTAGCCTCTCCTACACTCATCGCTCTAGTATTCTTATTATACCTGCAACTCTCTCTATGATACTTCTTCCCGCTTTTAGTTACATATACTAGATGTTCTATCTTTTCGTCAGATTCATTTACGGTTACTTTTTCACCTTTTATCTCTTCTTTTAGAGAGCTCTCAAATTCTTCAGAATTAAAATTTTGAGCTCTTTCCATTGTTATTCCTTTATCTATTGCATCCGAATATATAACCTTTAAATTTAATTTTCCAAAGATAGAAACTGATAGTAGTAAAAATAAAATTATTTTTTTCATAACTCCCTCCATAAAATTATTTTACTATAATAAATTTCCACATTTAGAGCAAACATGATTAGGTCTAAAATTAACAGTGTTACATTTGCTACATATAGCTGCCGAAGATTTAACTGAATTTGCCAATGAAGCTCCTACCGAACCCGATATGGAATGCCCTAGCGAAGATCTAACTGAATCTACTAATGCAGATCTAGTCGAATTTGCCAATGAAGCTCCTACCGAACCCGATATGGAATGCCCTAGCGAAGATCTAACTGAATCTACTAATGCAGATCTAGTCGAATTTGCCAATGAAGCTCCTACCGAACCCGATATGGAATGCCCTAATGTAGATGTAATGGAATCTTCTAATACAGACCTTGAAGGTGATAGGCTAATTTGTTCTGTTGCACTCAAAGTTGCTACCGAAGGTTCTAAAGTTATAGACTGTACTTTTCTTTTTCTATCTCTATTCATTTTTAGTTCTTTTTCATATTTAGAAATTTTTTCATCTTTTTTTGCTAGTTCTTTTTTTAATCTTCTTAATTCACCATTTAACTCTACAGCTTCTTCTGACTTTTTAGCCTTTGTTATAAGTTTTACCAAATCTTCTGAAAAATTAGTCATTTCATCTGCAAGTCCAGATAATCTATTTAAAACTTTAAAATAATCATTTAGATGCGGGTCATCTTGTAGATAAGGGTATCTTATTGTATGGTCTATTTCTCCCCATGCTTCTTCAAAAATAGTTCTTAATTGAATTTCACAAATAATTTTTTTACCTCTAATATCTTGAACTTTATAATTATAATGAATAGACCTATATCCTGTTTTACGAACCTTAATTACTCCAATGTTACTATAAGGTCTTTCATCATCGCCTTTTCTTATATTTACTTCTATTTTACCAGTGGATTCATATTCTAATTTTTGTATATACTTATTAATTTCTTGCATATTTTTCTTAAATAAACAAATTACTCTTACGCCTATAATATCAGTTATTTCATTTTTATAATTTTCAATACTTATTCTCCATTCAGGAGTTTGAATCTTTTTTCTTATTATTTTTTCAATTAAGTGTTCAGAATCTTTAACACGAGCTCTTATTGAATGAATATTTTTACATTGCCTTAATTCTTTAACTATATTATCTAAAATGGTTTCAATATTATTTTTTGAAGATTCATAATCTATATATATATGATTAAGGTCTTCCCAAGGTAAATTGATTTGATTAAATTGATCTTCTTTAATATGATATTTTTTTAAAAATTGTTCTTTATCTAACATAACTCCCCCCAAAACTTTTCTCCTACGCTTTATTCAAAATCCAAACTACCTTACAAGCAATCCTACTTTCTCTTTCATCACTCCGTAGGCAATCCTAGTTCATTTATTATTTCAGTCATATCTTCATTAAAACGTTTTTCACTTTTAAGGCCAATTAGACAATTATAATTATGTTGTAACTGTCCTTCTAACTTCAATCTCGCTTTTTTTTCTTTATTTACTTTCATATAATTAATTTTAATATTCCTTATGTGAGGAACCTTTCCATCTATTTTCAACGTATTAATCTCTTCTTCTGTTATTCTTTGTAATGGAATGGTTTCAGTACTATTATTACTTCCAAATAATTTAAGTCCAGCAGTATTTATAGATACATTCATATGCGCCTTAAGTCTGTCTCTTAAATCTTTAGCTTCTCCGATATAAAGTAATGTATAATTACTTACTTTTGTTATCCTTATTTTTTCTTTTATTTTAACGTCTCTTATTATTTGGCTTGTACCTTCCAAAAATGGTTTTTCAGTTATTTTTGTTATTTCACTATATATCTTAGGTAATTTAGGGGACGTTTTAGTACTAGAGTTTTCCTCTTTACATTGATTTTTAAGTTTCTCATAACGATCCTCTCTGTCTCTCCAATAGTTTATGAATTTATTTATATCAATTATCTCTGCCCAAATTGAATATAATCCTCCAGTATTAGTAGAGATTTCCTCTTCAATCTTTCCTTTAACAGTAGTGCTATAATCATCGTTAATACTTATTATTATTTCGCCCATGCTTTCTCCCTTCTTTTCCCCCTGCCTCTTCTGCTCACAAAATAAGTCTTACTTACTCTTCCTCGTTTAATTGCCCTATAAAGCGACCCACTACTACAAATTCATCATTCTTTTTAATTTCAATATCTGGATAATCCCTGTTATCTGATCTTAAGAAGCAATGTTCATCAAGACATATATATCTTTTTAGTAATGCTTTGTTATTATGTATAAATGCTCCTACCTTTTTGTTAGGAACTTCTACATCTTTCCTTATGAAGACAATAGAACGATTCTCGATAGTATATTCCATTGAATCTCCTGAAACCTTGATAGCAACAACGTCTCCTGAAAACTGCTTGATATCAGGAACAGTTATAAAGTCAATATCTTCATTCTCTAAATCTTCTAGACCTACTCCTGCTGAAATAGAGTCATACAGAGGAATTTTTTTAAAATTGCATTCTAAGTCTAGATTTCCCTCTGGAAGACAATCGTCCTCTTCTAAATATCCAACGATTTTATAAAGTTCTTTATAGTCAACTCTTAATCCCTTTGCTATTTCTTTAAGTAAAAAGGGACTAATTTTTTGTGTTAATCCATTTTCTAATTTTGAAATCAATGAATTGGTTACTGAAATTTTTATAGATAATTGATTCATTCCTAATTTTTTTTGTTCTCTGATTTTTTTTATATATTCACCTAGTTTTTTTCTTTTTTCTGAGTTAACAACATATTTATTCATAACTCCTCCTTTAATTCTCATTTAAGTTTACATCTTTTGATCTCAAGTGAGAAATTTTATTTGATTTTCTGTTGACAAATGAGAAATATTAAGTTAATATCTCAATTGAGAACAGCGTTCTAAGTATAGGAGGAGATATATGAAACTGAATGAAATAAAATCAAAAGTTATCTTAAAAGGATTAACAATGACTAAACTATCTAATATCATTGGTTTAGAGAGAAGAAATATGTATTTAAAAATAAAAATTCAAGACCCTATAACGCTAAAAAAAATAAAAGAATTTTTAAATTAGATTTTCTCGTTTGCAAACAAGAAATATTATGTCGAAATTAAAAAATTTTATTTAATAACAAGGGGGGAACTATGGAAATTTCAAATGCTAAGGTTATAAAAAGTGTCTTCAGGAATAAAGATAAGATAAAAAAGAATGAATTTATAAAAAAAGTAAAAAAGCTGACCTGTGATGTTACTCCTACCGGGGAGAAGAAACGGAAATTATTTTAGATGAAAAAAAAGAGTAGAAACAGATCTACTCTAAAATTTTAAATAAATTAGGAGTGAGGTGTGAAATGAAAGAATGTCCTTTAGTTATAAGTTTTTCTCTTGTAACACGTAATTTAGTTATAATCAGAGAATCGATAAATAAATTTTTTATAGTTTTTTTAATCTGTATAGTGGCAGTTAATCTGCAATTATTTTTAATAATAATCCTGCTATTACAGCACTTGAAATACCTAGGATAAATTTTATAAAGTTTTTCTTTTTTAATTGTTTTTGGTAGATAGCATATTGTTCATAATTTTTAGTAAGACAATAAAGTTCTGTCTGAATCGTATATTCATGTAAAAAATTTATCTTTTTTAAATTATGAAGAGCTGTCGATAATTCGTCATAATTTGGAAATTTTAAGTACCCATAGATGTGATCTATATTAGGATGAACTTTATTTGCAGAAAGTAATTTTAATATTTGTTTCTCTAAATCATTAAGAATTATTTTTGAATAATCCATTTTTGTGCCTCCTTGTGATTAATTTTATTATGGTGATCAAATTATAACATATTAGGAGGCACGCTTTAATAGTAAACCTAGGAGGTAACACATGGCTAGACCAGATTCAGCTCTATCCTTAGAGCTAGAAAGAAGCATGAATATGCAGGTAAGGGTGGAAACCTTTGAAGAACACCTGAGACACGCAGGGGTAATAGATGAACTGGATGATGAGAGGAGGGTAAAGAGTTTCAATTTAAATAAGTGGAACGAGGATATGCAGAAATCGTTTTCTAAGACCAGAGCTAAGATCCTAAAACTAACAGATCTTTCATCTATGAAAAAAGCCCTGGAAGATCTGGATAAAAAAATAAATGAATTCAATGAAACATACTTTGGAAAAAGAAAGCAGATAGATGCCTTGGAGGTCCAGTATGAAGCTTTGGATGATGAAGTGAGAGTATGGCTCCTGGAATATGCGGTGAGCTGCAGAGAAAAGCTGAAGATAGAAAATTCCAATATTGAGAAAAAACTTATCAAAGAAAATATAGGAAGAAAGAGAGGGAAAGAAAAAAAGATGAATTAATCCATCTTTTTATAGATTCCTGTCCCACAATCTGGACATTTTGGTAATTTCTCGTTGTCGCTTTCTATAATTAGTTCTAAATGACAAATCATACACATATAAGTTCCTACACCTGGTTTTTCACCTGATACGTACATAGGGTTTCACCTCCTAAAAAAATCATAAAGATTTTAAAATATATTATCTGTTAGAATTATACACCAAAACTTAAAAAGAAACTAAAAAAAACTTAAAGAATTTAAAAGGAGAGCCAGTTATGAATTATAAAAACATTTTACAAAATACATTATCCCAAGAAGCCACATTAATGGTTAATAAAAAGCTTATGGCAAAATATGGGTTAGAGCTGGCTTCCCTTGTGGCATATCTTATAGATCAGGAAAGATATTATGATGGAGAAGAATTTTATTGCCGGGATACTTCTATCAAATTATATACAGGAATTAATATTGATAGGATCTCTACAATTAAAAAAATAGGAGTAGAAAAAGGGTTGTTTAAAATCGTAAGGAAGGGAATGCCGATATCTAGTTATTACTATATCAATCACAAAGTGATTTTAGAAGAAATATCAAGTGATGATAGTGTAAGTGATTTGGCTTATGGTAGAGAAGTTGGTGACGTAGAGTTTACCAGGGAAAACATCCTAAAAATGAGCCGGGATAATATCAGACTTTTAAGCCGGAAATTAGGAGTTAAATACAGCGGTAAAGAAAAAAAATCTACCTTAGTTACCAATCTTATTGACTTCTTACAGTTACCGGAAAATCCTGTCACTAATGACGGGGAAATCCTGTCACTAGTTACCGATATATCCGTAACCAGTGACGGCTATATCCCGCTAAATAAAGAAACTAAGTATCTAGAAACTAAGAATAAAGAAACAGTAGTAGCAATAGAGCAAGATCCTGCTGCTGCCTCTGATGAAACTTTTTTAAAAAACCTAAAAGAACTACTCATTAAAAATAATTTTCAAAACTATAATTCTCAGACTTTGAAAAATATCAAAGAGTTCTCCAATGGGAATCTGAATGAAGTAGAAAAAGTACTGGAATTTATGAAACTTAAAAATAAGGCTATAAACTCCAAAATCTTGGTAGCCATTTTGAAAGATGGTGATCACAAGGTAGTTGAGCCGGTAGATTTAAAAAAGGTTACCAGGGCTGATAAAGTAGCGCATATGCTGAAAATTACTGCACAGGATGAAGTTGATGATCTATGTGACCAGTTGGCCAAATCATTTGGGTATGAAAGATATAATAATCTGAATAAAACTGATGAAAACATAGTAAATATTGCGTTAGAAAATATCTTTTGTAAGAGATATAACAAGCTTCATAGGGGGAACTGATGGATGAGATTATGACACCAAACAGCTTAATTGAAGAACTGAGAGACCGCTTTAAAATAACCATTCTGGAGCTTAGGAAAGAACTCCCGGAGTACGAGATTAAAATGTACTGCGATGCTCTGGGGATTACAGAGCAGACGTTATCTTGGGCAATAAAAAATTGGAAGTCTAAAAAAGAATTAAAAAAGCAGGGGCAGTCAACATCTAAAATTTATCCGACCAAAGAAAAAAATAGAGGTGTGTAGACTGCTCCTGCAAGTAAATTATAGCACAAAATATAGCTTTCCGACCAAAGAAAAAATATTAGGAGTGCTAATGATCTGCCTAGATTATAGCAGCTAATATATAAATTGTATTTAATTTAGGAGGGGTAAAGATGGAATTCCAAGGAACTATTTCAAATTGGGTAAAATTTAGTACCATCATGCTTGATAGCATAAAAGAACTTCAATTCATGGGAGAGACTTATAAAGATAAAAAGAATATAAAAAAATATGCAAGAGAATCCTTTTTAGTAAGAGAAGTAATCAAATTCAAAATGTAGGGAAAAAGAAAAAGACTACTGTGAAAACAGTAATCTAAAATTATTTGTTGAGTAATATGTATAAATTATTTTATTTTAATTTCTTTTGATACTCCAACACTTACTGATACACCAGAACATCCAATTAATAAAAGACTGATTAAAGTTATAAATATAATGATTTTCTTCATAAACATTACCTCTCTCTTTTTTTTAAAATTGTGTCGTAATAATTATATGGCAATAATCTAAATAATAAAATAGACCCTACTATTATTTATACCTCAAAAATTAGAATTATCAATAAAATTGAAGAATAAAAAAGAGTTAAATAAAAGAATAAATAAGGATTTGTTAGGAGGGTTAGGAAAATGAAATTATCAACAAAGTTTAATATCTCGGCTTATATTGTAGTGTTTTCAAGTATAGTTTTAGCTAATTATCTTGGAGAACTTAACTTAGGTTATGTAGTAGGTTCAATAACTTGGACTATAGCTACAACATTAATTGCAATTTCTTCTGAAGCCATTAAAATAGAGAAAAAATGGAGGTAATTATGAAAAAACAAAAATTAAGACCAAATCATCAAGAGGTTATAGCTATGAGTTTAGAGGATCTAAACTTTATATTAAAAAGTGAATATGTATTGACCAATAGACAGACCAAGCAAATTAAATCAGAGATCAAGAGAAAAAGAGGGAAGGTGATTGTCTAATGGCTAAAGTAATTTTATTTAAAAATAATAAAGGAGGAGTAGGCAAATCCTTATTATGTTTCTGGACTGGTCATATCCTTTCTACCCTTTCCAAATCAAAGGATGAGAAAAATAAAGTACTGATCCTTACATCTGATTCACAGAATAATATCATGCAAATGGCAGGAGCTAAATCAGGCTATGGTGATGGACTCCAGGGATATATTGATGGTAGAGGTTCAGATCTAATCAGGTTAAGAGAGGGGTTATTCTATGTGCCTCTAACATCTACTGGGATAAAAAGAACTTTTGAAACTAGGTTCCTGGATGTAATAGAAATTTTTAAGACTCAATATGACTATATTCTTATAGATGGATCACCAGTATTAAAATTAGATAACATCTTCCTGGAAGTCAGTGACAAGGTAGTAATTCCTACCTTCCTGGATAATGTAACAACTAAGGGAATGATTAACCTAATTAAAGAAGTAGGAGTGAATAGGGTAGCTATGATTGTTCCTAATAGGGTTGGTAGGAGTAAGATGGAACGAGAGCACCTGAATAAATTAAAAGAGAAGCTAGAGGGAGTAGGAGCTGCTATCACTGATCCCATCTACCAGACTATAAAAATTATGCAGCTTACAGAAAGATCCAAAACAATCATGGAAACTAAGAGTAAACAATATGATGATATAAAACAGATCTTTGCAAAAATTGTAAGGGAGGTGATGTAGATGGATGTCTTTGGGGAACTCCAGGAAGCTGTAAAAAAAGAAATATATGTTTCGGAATTTGATTTCGGGAGTCGCGAAATTGAAAAAGAAGATATTGAGTTCATAAAAAATAGTGAGCAAAAATTAAGAAAGAGATTTATGGGGATCTCTGAATCTCTTTATGATATATGTATAATTCTTAATCAGGTTTCTTTAAAATTTAAAAAGTCTGGTGATTTTATGGATTGGTATGAAGCTAATGGATTGACTAAAGATAATATTTCAGAGTTCAATAAAAGATTTATCTTGTTCCAGGAGTTTAGTGATAAAAAAGATTTCATCTCATCCCTCTCTACCCAATCGGTTAAATTTTTGACCCATAAAGATGTTACAGCAGATGCCAGGGAAAAGATAATTGATGGGGGAATAAAAAAAGCCGAAACAATAAAAGAATTATTAGCTCCTGTAAGAGATCGAATAGCAATTGAATTTAAAGAGAGAACTAAAAGCTATGTAAACTATAAAAAATTAGAGAAGATGAAAACCAGGATCACCAAAGTAGAAGATGGAAATGAATTAAATTCTTTAAAGGCAGACATAGATGCCTTAGCGATCTGTTTAAAAGATATGAAACAAGCTGTTAAAAAAAAGGAAAAAGAATGGGAGCATAAAAATAATTTAACTTTTGATGATGTCAAATTTAATAAGCTTTATAACGATGTAATGAATGAGCTGGAGGTATATAAATCAAAAGGTGAAGGAGCAATGGTAGATACTGATATTGATTTAAAAAATGACTGGTGGAGAAGTAGGGTATATGACCTTTTTCATGATATGGAAATATTTGATAGATCAGATTGGTTTAAATTTGAAGAAAGATTTTTAAATTAATGGTGACGGGGTAGTATTAAATACAAGACTGATAAAATGGAGGTAGGAGCATGGCGGAGCTATTAACTGTAAAAGAAGTTGAAAAAATATGTAAAGTTAAGCAAGGGAGAGCATACAGATTGATGAAAGAAATAAATGATGAAATGAAAGAGAAGGGGTATTTGGTTATTAGAGGAAGGGTTAATTCAAGCTTTTTATATGAAAAATTAGGATTAGGTGGTAATGATGTCTAGTGTTAAAGATAAAAACGGGAAGTGGATTTCCCGTTTTTATTTTACAAATTATCGAGGTGAAAGAGTCCAAAAATTTAAAAGGGGATTCAAAACTAAACGGGAAGCACAGGAATTTGAAAGAAATTTTATAGCAAAGTCAAAATTTGAAATAAGCATGAGCTTTCATGAATTATGCAATATGTACTTAGAAGATCTTTCGCATAGATTAAGAGAGAATACATTGAATATAAAAAAATGTGTTCTTTCAGATAAAATACTTCCTTTTTTTGGTGAAATGGAAGTTGGAAAGATAACACCAATCTTAATAAGAGAATGGCAAAATGAATTGATATCTAGCAAGAATAAAAAAACAAATAAGTCTTACAGTAAGACTTATATGAGAATGATAAATAATAGTTTGGTAGCAGTATTTAACTATGCTGTTAAATATCATGATTTAAAAGAAAATCCTTGCGATAAGGCAGGCAGTATAGGAAGTAATAATTCAAAAGAGATGAATATTTGGACTGTTGATGAGTTTGAAAAATTTGTTAAAGAATTACAGCATAAACCAGTTTCTTATATTGGCTTTAACATCTTGTTTTGGACAGGGATAAGAATAGGCGAGTTATTGGCTCTTACAGTAGAAGATATTGATTTAGATAATAAAATTATAAGAATTAATAAATCATGCCAAAGGATAGGGAAACGTGATGTGATAACGGAACCTAAGACTCAAAAAAGTATCAGAAATATAAGAATAACTAAAAAATTAGTCACTCTTATGGAAAAATACTTGTCTTTACTGTATAATGTTTCTAATGATGAAAGAATTATCAAAGGGAGCAAACAAACTTTTAGGTATGATATGAAAATTTATTCAGAAAAAGCCGGAATAAAAAAGATAAGAATTCATGATTTACGACATAGTCATGCAAGTGTGTTGATAAATTTAGGAGTTAATCCATTATCAATAGCTAAAAGACTTGGACATGAAAAGATAGAAACGACATTGAATATATATTCTCATCTTTACCCAGAACAGGAAAAGAGTGTAATAGATTTACTAGAAAAATTTTAAATTAGTGCTCCTAAAATGATCCTAAAAATTTTAGTAAACGATAAAAAAAAGGAATATATATAAAATAGACGAAACAAACCCAAGCAAATAAAAAGAATAGAAAGCAAGAAAATTATGCAATTATATGGCGGATATAGTATAATTTTCATAAAGGATTTTTGGAGGTAGAAATGAAAATCATAATCAATAGAAATGAACTGATACACAACCTAAGCGACTTATCTTTAGTTATTAAGGATAATTCCATAAGACCTGCAATATCAGGGGCTAAATTAGAAGTAAGAAACGATGAAATTAGATTTACCGGAACAACACTGGAAACTACTATAAAATCATATTTAAATGGTGAAATTATAGAGGAAGGGGTCGTTGTCTTTAAAATCGGATTGGTTTTAGAATATATAAAATTATTAAACCAGGATGAGATAGAGGTCAGTGCCACTGAAAATAAGTTATTTATCCATAATGCTGAGTTTTCAACCCTTGACAGTGATGAATATCCCAAACTAAATATAGTGGGAGGAGATTCACTTTTAGATATCGAGGCAGATACCCTGGTAGAAGCTTTTGACAAGGTATCATTTTCGGCTTCTATGACCCCTGAAAATTTGGCTATTAATACCATCAGGATGAAATTAGAGGACAATAAAATTTATTTGATTACCACAGATTCATACAGGCTCACCCACTATGTTTTAGAGAGTGAAACCAAGCTGAATAAGGAGATCTCTATACCTTTAGAAGGAGCTACTATTTTAAGCAAACTGTTCAGAGGCAGCAAGGAAACTTTAAACTTCTTTATCGACGGCAGTCAATTGAGAGTGAAATCTGAAAAATTAGTTTTTTCTATCAGACTGGTAGACCTGGCATTCCCTGATTACAACGCTATTTTGGACAGTATGAATTCTACTAAGACCATTGAGATGAACTTAAAAGAACTTAAATCAGCCCTGAAAAAGGCGCTTACCATTGCCAAAAGAAACCAGGAGACAAAAAATGGTGCATATTTTGATTTTAACGGGAATAAACTGAAGATATCGGTATCTTCCGGAAGTGCAAAAACTATGCAAAAGCTGGATACCATCAAAGAAGGCGATAATTTCAAAGCTTCGTTAAATGTAAAATTTATAGAAGATTTTTTAAACAATATAGAAAAAAATATAATTATCAGAGCTACCAATGCCAGTTCGATGTTTATCTTAAAAGAGGCGGACAATGAGAATTATACTTATATCTTAATGCCGTTAGCCCTTAGAGATTAGGAGGAAATATGGATTTTTATAAAAGAATGTTAATTAAAATACTAAAAAATTCCATGGCAGGCCGTGAGTCCAACGTTTTGAAGATTTTAGAATCAGGATATGATCTGAATACTAAGGACAAAGAGGAGCTGGAGGAATTAATCGATAATTTATAGGAAACAACATTAATTTAATATACAGGGGGAACAAATATGAACGTTTTATCTGGTTTAAAGCCTGAAAAGGTCTTCAATTTTTTCGAGGAGATCAGTGCTATTCCTAGAGGATCCAAGAAAGAGGAACAAATAAGTGCGTATTTAGCAGATTTTGGAAGATCTAGAGGATTAGAGACTATACAGGATGAGGCTCTCAATGTAATAATCAAAAAGGATGCTACTCCGGGATATGAAGATGTACCAGCTATAATTATCCAAGGACATATGGATATGGTTTGGGAAAAAAATCTTGATACTGAATTTGACTTTGAAAATGAAGGTTTAAAACTTTTAATCGATGGAGATTATATAAAAGCTAAAGGAACTACTTTAGGAGCCGACAATGGTATAGCTGTTGCATTTGCACTGGCTGTATTGGATTCAAAGGATATTCCCCATCCAAAATTAGAAGTATTAATGACTTCTGATGAGGAAACAGGGATGTCTGGAGCTATGGCTTTAGACGGGAATTTATTGGAAGGTAAATATTTATTCAATATAGACACAGAGGAAGAGGGAGAGATCTATGTGAGCTGTTCAGGCGGGAACAGAACGACCCTTACAATTCCTGTGACATACACCGAACCTGCACTTGATTCATTCTATAATATCAGTGTTAGAGGATTATTCGGCGGGCATTCAGGGATGGAGATCCAGCTGCAAAGAGGGAACTCAAATAAGATCATGGGAAGAATATTAAAGGCTATATCGGATAAATTAACTATTAACTTAGTAAAGATAAATGGCGGGTCAAAAACCAATGCTATTCCTCGTGAGGGAGACGCAATGATCTCGGCAGCTAAAAAAGATACAGCGGCTTTAAATGAAATTTTAGCTGATGTAACTGGTGATATAGTAGAAGAGTTAAGAGTTTCAGATGCAGGTGTTGAAATCACCATGACAGAGGGAACAAAACCTTCTAAAGTGATGGACCTGGATACAACTAAGAGAGTTATCAATACTTTATTCTTATACCCCAATGGTGTTCAAAGGATGAGTTTAGATATAGAGGGACTGGTAGAAACTTCACTTAACTTGGGAGTTCTTACTACAGAAGATGCAGGTGTTGTTTTACAATCAGCTATTAGAAGTTCTGTAGATGCTGCTAAAGCTCTATTAACTAAGGAAGTTGAGACCCTTGCAATGATCTCAGGAGCTGAGTTTGAGCAAGGTGCTACTTATCCTGCCTGGAAATTTAATCCCAACTCAAAATTACAAGATATGGCATTAGAAGTTCATGAAAAATCAACTGGTAAGAAAGCTGGAATCAAAGCTATTCATGCAGGATTAGAATGCGGATTATTAAGTGAAAAATTACCTCATTGTGACATGATTTCCTTTGGTCCAAATATGTTTGACGTTCATACTCCTGAAGAGAAATTATCCGTATCTTCAGTTGAGAATGTATGGAACTATTTCTTAGACCTGTTGAAATCATCTAAAGATTACTTATAAGAAATAAATAGATTGTATAAATAATAAGGGGTTGTCCATTGGACAACCCCTTATTATTTAACCTTCCATAGGAATAAATGATCCTTTGGTGTCGTCATAATACTCTATCTCGCCTGTTTCTATCTTGTAATACCAGACATGAAGGTGCAATGATCCCTCATCGACCCTTCTTTTTACTGCAGGATATGTCAATAAGTTTTCCAGCTGGAACATAGCAGAAATTTTTTCTGTATTAATAAGTTTTTCTTCCTCCGATCCCCCTACTAATTGTGCTACTTTTTTGGCTTCATTCCCTAATTCCAGCCATTTATTTGTATGAATCAGATCCTCGTTTTTATTCAAATCCTTATAGAGAGATTTGATAGCTCCACAATGGGAATGTCCGCAAACTATTATATCGTCTACCTTTAAAACGGATACTGCATATTCTATCGCTGAGGCTGTTGAATGATAATCTTCATCAGGTTTATAGGGAGCCACGAAGTTGCCTACATTTTGAATGGTAAACAGTTCACCAGGTTTAGAGCCAGTAATTAATCCCGGGATTACCCTGGAATCACTGCATCCTATAAACAATGTTCCCGGATGCTGCCCATCTTTCACTAATTTTAAAAATAAATCTTTATTTTTTTTGAACTTTATCGCTTTAAATTTTTGATGTCCCTTTAATAATTTTTCCATATGACCTCCTCTGTGATCTAACTAATCCATATTATACCATATTTTTTAGAAAATGAATTTTAGAAATTTCAATGAGATGATAAAAGTATAAATAAATAGGCCTATGAAATTTCATAGGCCCCATCTATTACATTGGTAAGATTACTTTACCGTATTTTTCATTTAAAATTATAGCTGCGGCTTCATAGATAGCACATGATGCACATACTATTCCTATGTATCCTGCTAGTGTTCCTAAAGCTGCACTTTCATAGAAGAAATGTAGTGCTAATACAGCGAATAATAATACTAAAGTTCCAAAAACTAATTTTCCAATAGTAGGACCATTCAATGTTCCAACGAAGAATATTAATGAAATTACTCCCCATACTGCCATATAAGAACCAACTGCTATATGATCTGTAGGGAAGAAACCGAATTTATTTCCTACCCATACTCCTACTAAAGTCCACCAGAACGAACCATATGAAATAAATGCTGTAGATCCGAAAGTATTTCCTTTTTTATTCTCTAGAACACCTGCAACGAATTGTGCAATTCCACCGTAGAATAATCCCATTACCATAATCATACTGTTTAATTCAAATAAACCTGCATTGTGTAAGTTTAATAACATTGTTGTTGCTCCAAATCCTAATAATCCTATTGGAGCCGGGTTAGCGCTTGTATCTTTAATTGATCTTTCCATTTTAAATTTTACCTCCTAAATTTAATTATTTTACAGAGTATAGTATCATTTATTTTTAGGAAGTGCAAGTTTTTTTTACAGTTATATGTTATTTTTTATATAAATCGTTAAAAACGGAACTTTTAGAACTGTTATTGAAAAAAAGGTTTTATTTTCGTAAAAAATATAGTATACTAATCACAGGTAAAACGTTTTACCAAGGGTGGTGAAGATGGGAAAATTAACGATTAAAGATATTGCTAAACAATCAGGGTTCTCTGTATCTACCGTTTCTAACGTGATAAATGGAAAGGGGAAATGCAGTCTGGAAACTCAAAAGAAAATATTTAGCTTAATGGAAGAGGTGGGGTATAAACCCAATTGCGCAGCAAGAACCCTGGCCAGTAAAAAATCTAACTTAATTGGAATCTTATTTCCAGTTGAGGATGAGATCTTTCGAAAAAATAACTCCTACCAAAAAATAGTGAATTCAATAACTTCTGAACTTTCAAAAAAATCATATGACCTGGTAATTGGAAATAATACCAAAGAACTGGATATATTGGAATGGGCATTAAAAAGAGATTTAGAGGGGATAGTCATAGTTGGAGATTTGGACCCGGAAAAAGATTTAAAAAAAATAAATATCCCCATAGTTTTTATAGATAACTACAAGAACAATCTCTATGGTGTTAATTATATTAATAGTGATGACACCATCGGGGGATTTGATGCCACAGAGATCTTGGCCAAAAATAATTGTAAAAATATAGGATTTGTCGGGAGTGAAGATATAGAGGTTCACAGCAGGAGATATCTTGGATACCAGAGTGCTCTTATAGAATCATCTTTGGGGGAGGAAAGGCTCTATCTGGATCAGCCCACCTACCAAGGGGGCTTAATATTGGGAGAAATGATCTCTAAAACCGATATAGACGGTCTGTGTATAGCTTCCGACATAATGGCATTTGGGATAATATCATCTCTTTTAAAAAACGGTAAAAAAATACCTGAAGATATAAAAATTATAGGGTTTGATAACATAGATTCATGCCGGTATACAACTCCTACTCTGAGTTCTGTGGATCTGAATTTTTCTGCTAAGGGAATAATGGCAGTGCAGATGATCTTTGAGGAGATAGAGGGGAAAACTTTTTTAAGGAATCAATCGATAGATTTAAATATAGTATTGAGGGAAAGCACGGGAAATAAAAATTAATCTTATTAAATTATATACAGGGGGATAAAAATGGCAGTAGTAAAATTAAAAAAGGTAGAAAAAACATATCCAAATGGATTTAAAGCAGTTCATGGTATAGATTTAGATATCAAAGATGGAGAATTCATGGTATTTGTAGGACCATCTGGTTGTGCAAAATCTACAACTCTTAGGATGATTGCAGGACTTGAAGATATTACCGGTGGAGAGATAATCATAGGAGATCAAGTTGTAAATGAACTGCCTCCTAAGGATAGAGGGATTGCCATGGTATTCCAAAACTATGCACTTTACCCCCATATGACTTGTTATGAAAATATGGCATTTGGTCTGAAATTACAAAAATTACCCAAGGCTGAGATAGATGAAAGGGTAAGGGATGCAGCTGAAAAATTAGAGATAACCGATCTATTGGACAGAAAACCCAAGGAGATGTCTGGTGGACAGAGACAGAGGGTAGCAGTGGGAAGAGCTATTGTAAGAAAACCTGAAGTGTTCCTATTTGACGAACCGCTATCAAACTTAGATGCCAAATTAAGGGTTTCTATGAGAGTCAGGATCACTCAATTACATCAGGAATTAAAAGATGCCGGCCAGCCTGCTACCATGGTATATGTTACTCATGACCAGGTAGAAGCTATGACTATGGGAGACAGAATCTGTGTATTGGAATATGGTGTGATTAAACAGGTAGACACTCCTATCAACCTATACAGCAGACCAAAGAATAAATTTGTTGCAGGGTTTATCGGGTCGCCTTCTATGAATATCATTCCGTCTGAATTATTGATGGATGGGGGAAAGGTTGCTGTGAAAGTAGGAGAAACTATCTTACATCTCCCTGAGGAAAAAGCAGAAAAAGTAAAGGACCATGTAGGGAAGAAAGTGTGGTTTGGAATAAGACCTGAGCATATAGGATCCCATGAAACTCATCCAGAAAAGGAAGAGTATATAACAGGAAAGATCTCTATCGTGGAACAAATGGGGAACGAGGAGTTTATTTACTTCACAATAGATGGAATTCAATATTCTGCCAGATTAACTTCTGAAAATGTTAAAGAAACAGGAAATGGAAAAAATTATAACTTCTGGTTTGATATGGAAAAATGTCATATTTTTGACTATGAAACAGATGAAAATATATCTTTGGTGTAGATTGGCAGCAAAAAAGGGAAACAATACTTGGTATTGTTTTCCTTTAAATTTATACATTATTTTTTTCTTTCTCTAAGTTTAGGAGATATTCTTTTCTCCAGAGACCAGATGCAAATCCTGTAAGTTTACCCGACTTACCTATTACTCTGTGTCAGGGAACTACAATGGAAATCGGATTCTTTCCATTTGCACCTCCCACAGCCCTCACAGCTTTAGGATTGTTGATGGCTGCAGCTTCTTCCGAATAAGAAATAGTTTTTCCATAGGGGATCTCATACATGGCTTTCCAGCATGCCCTTTGAAACTCTGTACCGCCTTTAAAATCAATATTTATAGTGAATTTAGTTCTCTTTTTTTCAAAATACTCCTCTAATTCTTTTTTGCATTTTATCACTTCAGGGCTGGATATTTCCTCTGCTTCTTTTTCATCTAAAAAATAAATACCGCTTATTCCATGGGTTTCTTCAATGATCTTAATGATACCAAGATAATCATGCTCTAAATACACTCTTCCTTTCAAACCAGCACCTCCAATTTTCATTAGATAAAGTATATCATAATTATCAAATATTTAATTTTTGAAAATAAAAAAGGGTGGTTAACCACCCTTTTAAACTGTTTCATTGTAGAAAGTAGCTCTACAGTCTGGACATCTTGGTAACTCTTCGCCATCATTTTCTATTATGATCTCTAAATGGCACATAGTACAAACATAACTTCCTTCACCTGGTTTTTCACCTGCTGCGTACATAGAATCCCCTCCCCTAAAAACTTTTTAAAAACTTTAAGTCTTGAATTATATCACCTATAGGAGTATACATCAAAAAACTTATAAAATCACTTTTTAGAAAATAAAAATATTATATTCTTCCACTTATTCCCCGAGCATAACGAGATGTCTTCTTTTTGCATGACTGACAAATCTTTTTATATGGAACTCCAAGAGAATCTACATCTGTTTTAAATTCTTTTTTGCACTTCAAACACATATTTTTTTTCTTAGTCATTATTCCACCACCATTGATTAAAATTTATTAATTCTAGTATACCTCAAATTTTTATGGATACCAAAATACATTCTAACTAATATTGTAGGGGTCAGAGTTCATAAGTAAATACCGTATGTTCCTCGCCTACTATCTTTAACAAAAAAAATTGTGATTTTTACTTTTTTTAATGATACATATCCATTGGGAAAGTAATCTTAAAAAACTATCAAAAAATCAGTTTTTCTAATTTTCTATTTCTATTTCTATTTCTATTTCATTTTACATTTCAAACATTTTATTATTAATAAAATTAGGTAAATAAAAAAAGAGGCTACATTGTATTCTACAAATAGCATACCTCTAAAAAAGTTTTGGCAACTGGCTGTCATATCTATAGACTTAGACCCTTTAGTTTTGCGTCACAGGATTTCACCTGCTTTGCCTTTTTCAGAATTGTTAATTAAGTTTTAATAAAGTATACCTTAATTTTTTTAAAATTGAAACAATTAAATAGGGGGGATATTTTGAAGCCTGTATTCCGAGGTTAACTAAAAAAGATCCAGAAAGTTGATTAAAATGAAAATAAATGGTTTCAAATTTAATTATTCCGAAAAAAAGGAAACTTGATTAAATACAGGTATTTAAATAAAGTAAGATAGTTTTAAATGATGAAGAAAAATAATTATTTACAAATAGGGAGGAAGTTATGAGAGAAGATATTAATCAGGAATTAATTTTTTCCATGCTGCTAGACGGAAAGGGAGGAGCTGTTAAATATAATTGGGATGATATAGATGCCTGGTCTCCTGAAAAAGGGATTCTATGGATGCATCTTTCTCTCTCGGAAGATGCGATAAATAACTGGATTAATAAAAGAAGTGGGATTTCTAAAACACTCTCAGAAGCTTTACTTAATAGAAGAAACAGACCTCGTATTTTAAAGGAAGAAGACAAGCTCTTTCTTTCGTTGAGAGCTATAAATTTCAATCCCGGGGCTGATCCTGACGATATGGTATTTCTCCATATTTATATGGAAAAGAATAGGATAATAACAATTCGCCATAACAAAGTTCTGGCTGTGGATAATGTCGCTTCATCCCTTGAGACCGGCACCGGACCGAAGGATTCCTATGAATTTCTATTGGAAATTTTATCCAAAATATCTTACCGGATAGGGAAATCTATTCAAAGTATCGATGACCAGATAGATGAAATTGAAGAAGCGATAGTGGAAAAAGCAGATCTCAAACTGCGGCCGGCATTGTCTTCCCTGAGAAGGCAGGCAATCAATATACGCCGTTTTCTTTCTCCCCAGAGGGAAGTACTGCATTATTTAGACAGCCTTGAGATGCCATGGTTTAAACTCAAAGAGATTTATAAATTAAAGGAATTGACAGAAAAGTATATCAGGTATCTGGAAGAGATAGATTCAGCCAGAGACAGGGCTGCCATAACCCATGAGGAGATTAACAGCATTTACAGTGAGCAGCTCAATCAGACCATGTATGTATTATCCATTGTTGCTACAATCTTCCTTCCCCTTGGATTCCTCACAGGTTTATTGGGAATAAATGTAGGGGGGATTCCCGGAGTGGAAAATCCTATGGCATTTTTAATAGTTTGTATTGTTTTGATATTTGTAGGTATTATAGAGTTATGGATATTCAAATTAAAGAAATGGCTGTAATGGGGGATTATCAGTCCCCTATTTTTTCATGACAATGGTTCTGTAAGGATACGGTATTTCGATTCCCTCGGCATCAAAACGTTTTTTTACAGAATAGTTGAGATCCCATAAAAATTTAATTCCTACTGTATTATCTTTTGCCCAAACCCAGGATTTTAAATTAACCGAGGATTCCCCATAACCGACAACCTTCACTGTGACCTCTGGATCTTCCCCGCTATTTACCTCTTCTATTGTTCTGTTATCAAAGTAATCTTTATGTTTTAATACCTCCTCTTTTATTATATCCATTGCTTTATCTACATCGGAATCATAACTTATCCCTATTTCAAAGAACTTACAGACCTTATTTTCGATAATATCGGTATTTTCAATGAGCTCATTGCTTATTACAGAATTTGGAACTATGATTCTTTTATTTTCATATGTTCTGATTACTGTATGTCTCAAGGTGATATCCTCAACAATTCCCACTGTGGTTTTTCCCATGAGAGTGATACGGTCTCCTATCTTAAAAGGCTTGAACAGTTCTATGAATACACCACTTACAATATTGGCTAGTACGTGTTGTGAAGCAAATCCAATGATAATAGCTAAGATACCGGATCCTGCAAAAATTGAAGTGGAAACATTTTTAAATATGGGTATGAAAGATAGGGCAATACCTATCCCTAGGAGATAAATTATTCCTGAAATAAAGTGTTTAATAAAATTAAATTTAGTAATTTCCTGACCTGATTTTCTCAAAACCTTATTGAAGATTTTTTTCATTAATTTTACCAAATAAAAAGTCATGATCAATGTCAGTATAACAAAAAAAAACGGTTTAAAATTATTTAATATCTCCATCTTAATCCTCCATTTTTATGTTATTATTTGTAGAAAAATATTTTTCCTTTAGTCGATAATATTCTTCCCAATTTCCTTCCGATTTTTCCAAAGCTTTCTTTTTAAACTCTATATATTTTTTTCTGGCTTCTTCTGAGGCTGACAGCAGCCTTTTTTCCGCCAGATGTTTCCGCCATAGACGCTTATTGTACTTAACGACAAGGGCTGTGAATATCCTTTTTCCCGTTTGATCTTCCTTTACAAAGAAGCCGCGCTGTCCCAGATCAAAAAAATTAAAAATTTCATCATACTTATTGGCTTTCAAAGCAGCCTTGGTAATTTCAATACTTTCCTCAAAGTCTACCAGACCAATCATTATATCAATTATCGGTCTGGCTTCCATTTCTTTAACAGATGTACTTCCGATATGCTCAAATATTACCCCCTTTCCTGAAAACACATCTAAGATTTTCTTTTTTTCCTCTATAAACTTCTCGTGCCACTGGGGGTCATAGGGCACCAAACTTTCCGCTGTTTTTTCACTCATAGAAATCACCCTCAAAATAATTTATAAATAAAACCGGAACCAGGAAGTCATAAAATTTCACGATATTATCCATTATTTATCCTCCTTTTTTTCAGTTTTTCACAATAGATATAATAATATATTTGCTATTTTTTTAGAAATCCTTCATTTAATCTACGGATCCCTGCCAAAATAAAAGGATCTTTTATTTTTTCTTGTATATTATAGTTATTATTAAATGTGTTTAAGCTGCATAATTTATAGGGAGTAATCTAAATTTCGTTATACAGGAGGATCTATGAAGATAGGAGCAGATAAGATCGTACACCTGCTTGCAGGTGCTTTAATATCCGTTGTGACTCTTTTACTGACGGGCAGCGGTATAACGGCCATCATTGCGGCTACCGGAGCGGGTATATGGAAGGAATGGTGGGATAGTAAGGGACACGGAAAGGTTGAATTTGCCGATTTTCTGGCAACGGCAGCAGGGGGAGTTTTAGCTGTGGGAAGTGTAAAATTGTTCGGGTATATTATGGATGTTTTAAACTAATCACAGATGAAAAACCTCCCGGGCTCTTCGCCGTAAATCTTTCTGGAGCTCTCACAGTACTTTTTTTTTACGATTCATGTTATTATTTAATATGACAAATAATAAGGAGGTAAAATTATGAAACATTATGCTTACTACATTGATAGTCCGACAGAAGAAGTTCATGAAGCAGAATGTCCTAATATGCCTGCAGCGAATAAAATTAATTTAGGCACTCATGCAACTGCTGTTAAAGCAGTGAAAGCAGCTATATCTAAAGGTTATACAAATGCTAATGGTTGTGATCATTGTTGTTCTGGTGCTCATAAAAAATAAATGATTAGGGCCATGTAGCCCTTTTTTTTTAACTTTTATTAATTTAAAATGCAACCTTTAGAAATTGTTTTTACCGGCAAGGGTCCCACCTTTATGCTCCTTAAGAGTTTTCCTCCCTCCTTCCCTGTTTAATTTAATCAATACACTAAAGAAACTTAATTAAGGTTGATAACATTTAAGTTGTTAACTGATAACATTTAAGTTGTTTTTTTCTCTAAATAACTATAGAATATATGTGTAATGAATATTGCAGTATTAATCTAAAGCTGCTCCCTCCCCAAGGGAAGTCATTACATCCATTGTATAAAGAAGGCTCTTGAATAATCTAAGAGCCTTTTTTATTATTCATAGAAATATTGCAACAGTGATTTATTTTAGGAGGTTTAACTCTCCCTTCTTATTATATCCGCTATTTCCACTAAATTTAAGTTGACTTTAATTTATATTTGAGATAAAATTAATCCGTAGTGGGTTTAGTTAATATATATACACTAGTCTCCCCCAGGGATTAATGTATAGAACCCTTCACAGTAAATTTATTAAATAATATAAATTTACTTGTACATTCCTCCGAGCCTCCTACCCTTTAATGTATAGGAGGCTCTTTTTATTTACTTGAAGTCTTCTACCTCTATCACTAGAGGGTGTCCTTAGGCAGATTATCTCAGCCTTATATGGCTGTTTCTACCTTCCCCATGGATAGCACACTATATATATTCAGCAATATAATAAAGGTTCCGCCTTTGATATAAATTTTTTTTAGATTAAAATCCTTTTTCTAGATGTTACCTAGCTTCTCAGTAAATATTCTACTTAGTCGTCCAACAGAATAAGTTCCGCAGTGGAACGAGGACTGTCGCAATTAGAAGACGGACATTACCTCTGACTTACCCCTATAACATCATTTAGAAAAAGTCTGCTTTTCTTTCCTCTATTTCATTTTCAGATAAAAAGAAACAGAGCCAGTTAAGGGTGGCACCCTTAGAACCTTCTTTTTTCAATGTTTACTTAAAAATTAAAAATATATTTAATAGTTGTATATCCATTAGATTCCAAAGTTTCCGCCTTTGATACGGGTTACTTTTTCTCTTGAAAGAAAAACTAACGAAAAAGTTCAAGAAGTTTATAATTGTCTTTGCTGGCAAGTGCAAGTGATCCCCGTTTCTTAGTAGGGTTCCTGACGGGCATGGTGGGCACGACGAAACTCGCAAGATATTTACTGCCGAAGCTCAACGACTATAAACTTCAAAATTAAAAGTTTAAAACCTAAATAAAAAATAAAAAAGGAGCGTAAGAACAGGCTTATATCAGCCTGTCTTTATGCCCCATAGTTTTTTTACAATGTTTTGACCATTATTAAGCATGGGCTTTTTTTTCCCCATATTTCAACTATTTCTTCCAAGGGTAAAAATCCAATTTTTTTATAAAAAAGCCTTGTTTTAGCATATGCTGCATTATCTAATGATTCACTTATTGTTTTAACCATTAAATATTTAACCTTTTTATGTACAATTAACCTATAATTGCATCATACCTATAATATAATTCCATCATTTCATCTAACTTTAATAAATCATGATTTTTATCCTTTGATAATCTATTATTATTTTCTAATCCTTCTCTCTTTAATTTGTTATAATTAGTCTTTATAGGGTTAAATGTATTTGAAATATTGTAACCATCATTGTTAAGTAAAAACACTATTTCTCCTTCTTGTATTGTTTTGAAATCTGTCTCGTCTATTAATTTTTTTAACTCTTCGAATATTCTATTTATTTCAACTATTTTCTCTTGGTCATTAATCATCATTCCCCCCTATAGATTTTTAAATTTTGTATCATTTGAAATCATTATATTTTCTTACTATTAACTAAGTTAATTAAAATATATTAACTTTTTTTAACATTAATTTACAAGCTTTTTAGTTAACTCACAAATTATATAAATATAAAACTTTGTTCTAGTTTTTTTTCAGTCTTTATAGTCACCTGTTTTGTATAATTTGTACCTTCTATTTTTTATTCTTTTATTTGATGTTGATAGGTTTAATCATTTTTGTATTTTTCTAACTCTTCAATTCTTTTTCTTGTACGAGAAGCCATTTCAATAGCATAAATCATTGGTTGAATAGATCCTCCTTTATACTTTAAAGCTTCTAATTTTGAAGCATTTAGAGCATATTCTTTCCATTTAGTTTGAGTATATAAAAACTTTTTCTTAGCTTCATAATCATCAGGACAAGAATCTTTAAATTCATTTAAGATTTCATTGATGGTAACATTCATAATTTCTTCCATAAGATCTAAATCATTTTTAGATTTTTTATTCATTTCAAATTGAGTATATTTTAGACTTGGAGCAGTTATGTTTAGTATAATCTCAACTGTTCCTTTTAGAAATAAAGAGACACTCTGGAAAATATCAACTAACTCTATATATGAAAGTTTTAGATTACTTGCTATTTCGTGTGCTAAAATATGTCTTAAATCAAAGCATTTGCTTATATCACTTTTGACTTTAGAAAAATCTTTTATTATTGGCGAATCCGGCACTAGAGACTCGTCTTCTTCAACAGAAAAATTCATTTTATAATTATTTTTGACTTCCTTGAGAGTTAAAAAAAATTTTTCTCCTAATAAAGATGTAAAAATATTATCTATGTCACCTATTCTATTAATTGAAACTAAATGTGAAATAAATTCACCTGTAGTAATTTTTTTAGAGTTTAAAGATCCTAAAATACTAAAATCTAATTTTTTAGTGATTAATTTTTCACTCCTATAGAAATACTCTTCATTACAATCTATTAATTCTTTTATACAAAGTCTTATTGATCCTTCAATTAAAGCTATTAATGATACAGGGATATACCTTAATAGCTCTTCTTTTTCTGTTAATTTATTTGCTTCATCTAATAAATTTTTTATGTTCCTAAGTCTAAAAGAAATTTCACTGTCAAATTTATTAAATATATTTCTTTCTTTTATTTCTCTAATTTGGATAACGTCTTTATTTTCCTTTATTTTTACAATATCTGTTTTCTGTTTTTCCAAAAATGCCATTTTTCATTCTCTCCCACTTATTAATTTATTTAAATTTTATTTTCTATATCTTTACTTAGTCCAAATATCGATTTCATCCATAATAGAAAGTTGAACTTTGATTTTATTCCCTTAATAAATAATAGGTTAATTATAGATATACTAACTTTTATTTAGTTTTTTTACAATATTTTTAACTATTTTTTTGTAAACGTCTGTATTATTTTCAAATTTTCTATATAAAAAAAGACAGCCTCTGCTGTCTTTTATTCTTAAGCACATCTTTAAATTTCCTGATTATCCCTCACTTCATTCCCTGAATATAATCAAAATACTTTCCGTATTCTTATGTTTAAAGAGCCTTTGAACACTCTAAATAACTCTCATCACTACAATTAAAATATATGCAATTTTTCTTATCTTCTAAGCATAATATTGAAAACTTTGAAGTCGCATACTCTCCTTTTGAAAATATAAGTTCTTTTTGTAGTTTAGCGTATCCACACCCCAAACATTTGGCTTCTTTCAAATCAATACTCATTTTTCCCCCTAACACATTTTTTCTAGTATAATTTTTTTATCCTCTATCCAACCATCTTATTTCCATGGATAAGAGGTTAATCACCGATATATTAACTCTTTTTTAGCTTTTTTTCAAGGGTTTTAATCTTTTTTTAACTTCATGCATTATCTTTGATTTTTTTGCATAAAAAAATCCAAGTTTTTCTTTAACGACACTGAGTAAATATTTATTAATAGATAGAGCCACTACCACCAAGGCCGTTACTAAACTTTTGAAGAGCGGGTTAATAGAAAAAATCCCCGATGATAAAGACAAGAGAGCTTTTAATCTCTATTTGACACCTAAGGGAGAGGAGGCTTGTAAGACAATTAAAGTTGAAGCAGCTGATTTTTTGAAAGAAATGATAAAAGATATCCCGGAAGAAGAATATATTAAAACGATAAATACACTGGATCAGATGCTTAAAAATGTAAAAAATATGCATACTGAAATAAAGAAGTATAAATAAAAATAAAACCAGGGATAGATATCCCTGGTTTGCTTATTTTCAATCAATTATGCTACTTCTACTTCTTTTTCTGAAGATAGGTCTAATTCTTCCCCTTCAGTTTTAGCGACAATAAGAGTACAAACTGCATCTCCTGTAATGTTTACAGCAGTTCTAGTCATGTCTAATATTCTGTCTACACCCATGATAAGAGCAATACCTTCAATTGGCAGCCCAACTTGAGCTAGTACCATAGATAGCATTATAAGTCCTACTCCAGGAACTCCGGCTGTACCGATAGATGCCAGTGTAGCTGTTAAAATTACTGCGACATAGTCACCCATAGTTAGATCTACTCCATATACAGCTGCTATAAATACTACTGCAACTCCCTGCATGATAGCAGTTCCGTCCATATTGACAGTAGCTCCCAGTGGTATTGTAAATGAACTGATACTCTTTGATACTCCAAATTCCTCCTGAACAGTTTCAAGGGTAACTGGAATTGTAGCTCCACTACTGGATGTAGAGAATGCCACAGATATAGCAGGTAAAAACTTCTTAAAGAAAGTTAATGGATTCATCTTAACCACAGCGACTAAAAGCCCTTGGTAAGTGAATAAACCATGAATAAATAATGCCCCAACTACTGTAAGCATATATTTTAACAGTGGCATCATTGCCGTATATCCAAGAGATGAAAACGTCTTAGTGATAAGGCAGAATACACCAAATGGAGCTACTTTCATAATAAGGTTTAGCATCTCTAAAACCAGGTCATTGGCTTGGTCAAACAGGTCCTTTACCTTGCTGACTCTATCTCCTAAGACAGTTAAACCCATACCTGTAAGAAGGGCAAAGAATATAATTTGTAACATATTTCCCTTAGCCATAGATGCTATGGGGTTAGATGGTACGATATCGATAAGTACATCTACAAATGGTTTTGAAGCTTTTATAGTTTTAGTAGTTTTTTCAATGCTGTCACTTGATAATCCAGCTCCTGGATCAATTATATTTGCAAAAGTAAGAGCTATAATAATTGCAACAGCTGTTGTGAAAAGGTAAAATCCTAAAGTTTTTACTCCTATTCTTCCTAATTTTTTAATATCTCCCATAGCCGAACTTCCTACAGTTAACGAGATAAATACCAGCGGAACTACCAGCATCTTTATGGCATTTATAAATACAGATCCCCCTAGTTTCAGGAAAAATCCTATAATATAATCTGCTACAAAGGGAACCTCTCTCATTGGGTATAAAATCAACCCAAATATTATCCCACTAATTAATCCAATAAAAATTTTTGTTGTTAAAGTCATTTTTTTCATCCTACCACGCTCCCATAAAATAATATTAAATTTACTACAGATGTTACAGCTAAATATTATAAGTATATAAAATAATAATACACTTTATGAGATAGTATATAATTTATATATAAGAATGTCAAATTAAAAGAGTTTTGTTATTTTGCAAAGATGTTTATGAACGGGTTTTCCAATAATTTATCTACATATGCTTTCTTTCCTAACTTTCCTAAAATTTCGCTGTAACTTGGATGGGGAAAGATAACCGGCGAAAGTTTATCCAGAGTAAGGTGGTTGGCAGCGGCTATTTGAAGGGAGGAGATCATTTCACCTGCTCTTTCAGCCAGGATCTTTACCTCCAGGATCTCTTTTTTATGGTTAGTTTCCACCCTCATCTCAAAAATATCCCCTTTTTTTGTCATGGTTCTATCTGAATCGCTCCGTCCATAGGAATAGATCTTAGTTTCCTTTCCCTCTGGGTCGGGAAGTCCCCGGGAAGCCAGTTCAGGAGAGGTAAAGGTACACCAGCTTATATTGGAATAGTCCACTTTTTTCTTCAGGGGTAAAAACATATTCTTAACTGCTAAAATTCCCTGGTAATTAGCTGTATGGGAAAATTGATACGGACCTGCCACATCTCCCACACCGTAAATATTGTGGATATTTGTCCTCAGGTAATCGTCTACTTGGATCCCTTTTTTGTTATATTTTAACCCCAATTCATCCAATCCAAGATTTTCTACATTGGGAACCCTCCCTATAGAAACCAGCAGGGCCTCAGCTTCAATTGTCCTTGGCTCTCCACCCGTTTCCACATTGAGGCTGATAATCTCATCATCCTGCGTCACAGAGACAGCATTGGTATTGACATGGATATTGACCCCCTCTTTTATCAAGGTTTCAGACAAAATATTCACTAATTCCTCACTTTCACGGATGAAAATCCGGGAAGATCTCTCCATTATATGAACTGTTGTTCCCAGCCTGTTTAAGCACTGAGCCATCTCCACTCCTATTGCTCCCCCTCCTAAAATTATCATGGATTTAGGGAGTTTTTCCAACTGAAAAAGGTTTTGATTGGTCAGGTAATCTATCTTATCCAGTCCCTCCAGGGGCGGTATAAATGGCGAGGTGCCAGTAGATATAACTATGTTCTTCCCGTGGTATTCTACTTCATCCACCAGGACAATTTTTGGATCGATTATTTTAATCTGTTCCCCTTTTTTAAATGTGATCCCATCTTTAGCTAAAATTTCCGGGGATTCATGGGAATAGACCTCCTCTATGGCATCTCTGACATCTTTCATGACCTTTGCAGTATCTATTTCTACAGATGAATATTTTTTGGCTGCATGAACATCCTTGCCTATGTTGATAAGAGCCTTGCTGGGCATACATCCCGACCAGGTACAGGTACCTCCCGGTAAACCCTTATCCACCAAGAGTACTTTTTTTCCCAGTCCGTTAGCCGTATATGCACAGGTCAATCCGCCGGCACCGGCACCAATTATTATTAAATCATACATAATTTTACCTCCAATATTAAATTTTAGTTTACTATAGATAAAGGAAAAAGTTACAATATATATATATAATAAAAGGTCTTAATATTTATATATATGACTGAACTTTCACCATGGGGCACACATAAAAAACCATGGGCTTTCTAAGTGCAACCATCAATATATAGTTATTTCCTGTTGAAATATATTACCGGGAAGGTCAATAAAATCCTTTAAAATTTAAATTGTTAAAGATTTGCAGACGTGGTATTATGGAAAAAATTATGATAAAATGTATCTTTAAAAGGGGAAAATGGAGGGCAGATGAAATCTGAGATGAAAAAAATATTGATACCTGGAGTTATATTATCTTTAATATTTTTTATAGGTATTTTTGGATACATTTATATTGAAAATTATAATGTAATAGATGCTTTCTATATGACCTCTATCACCCTTTCTACAGTGGGATTTGGAGAGGTCCAGGCGCTTAGCCCCCAGGGGAAAGTTTTTACATCGATCCTGATATTCTCTGGAATAACTGTAGTTGTTTATACATTGGGAAATATTACTAAATTTTTTATTGAAGGGGAGCTAAAATCCTATTTGAGGTGGAGGAAGATGGATAAAAAGATAGCTAAATTAAAAGATCACTACATAGTATGTGGAGCCGGCAGAACTGGAATAAAGATTATAAATGATTTTTTAAAAAAAGATTTAAATTTTGTAGTGGTGGACAATGATGAAAAAGGTATTGAAAAACTAAAGGAGATATACAGGGAAAAATTACTCTATGTAATAGGAGATGCAACAAAAGATGAAACACTCCTCCAAGCCAATGTAAAAAGTGCTAAAGTATTGATATCGGTCCTATCAACAGATGCTGATAATCTTTTTTTAACCCTTACTACAAAAGATTTAAACGGAAAAATACAGGTGATAACAAGGGCTGTAGATGCCAGCAGTGAAAAAAAATTAAAAAGAGGGGGAGCCGACTTTATAATTTCACCCTTTGAGATAGCTGCCGACAGAATAATAGCCACAGCTACCCAGACTAACTTAATTAGTTTTGTAGATGTTTTCAGTAAAAAATCAAAGATAGAGGGGTTGACTTTTGAACTGGTTGAGATAAAAAAAGGATCACAGCTGGTAGAAACAACTCTTATGGAAGCAAAAATCCCCACTAAAACTAATCTGATAGTTATTGGTCACGAAGTGGATGGAATTATGAAGATAAACCCCATGTCCCATGAGTTATTGAAAGAAAATGAAAAATTGCTGGTACTGGGGACAAAGGATCAAATAAAAAAATTAATAGAGATAGCTTCGAATTAATGACTTGAGGAGAGTTTATGTATTATTTAATAGGTATATTTATATTCTATATAGTATTTGTTATTACAGGCAGCAGAAAACAGAGGATGAAAATCAAGATAAAGAAAACTGTAACATATAAAAATGTTAATATTATTCCTGAAAATAACAGAGTAGTTGATTTTGAACCTTTGGAAGACCTGACCCTTGAAAGTAAAAATTTTATTGTTCAGAGTTTAAAGATAAAGAGTCAAAATGTAGATGAAGAGATGACATATTTAGCAGTGGTACCAAAATCTTATAATCCTGAAAAAAGTTACCCGGTGCTTTTTTTGCTCCACGGGCTGAGGGATAATGCCCATGATTGGATAGAGAAAGGCAGGCTGCTGGATAATTATGAACTTTTACTGGAGCAGAAAGATATCGGGAAAATGATCATGATCCTCCCTAATTCGGGATTTTGCGGTGAATCCTGGTATAGTGATTTTAAAAAGGTGGAAAATAAAAATTATGAAAGTTATTTTATAGATGAATTAATTTTAGATGTGAAAAAAAGATTTAATGTGGATAATGCCGGGATATCTGGATTTTCCATGGGTGGATACGGTGCTTTTAAATTAGGGTTGAAGCATCTGGAATTATTTAAGGTTATAGGTAGTTTTGCCGGGGCTGTGAGTTTAGTGAGACTGACTATCAATAAGAGAATTACCAGAATAGTTAAGTTTATCTATCTTCCTGAATTTTTATTTAGAGACGGAGATAAAAAGAAATTTGTTAATATATTTGGATCTTGGGGGAAGGCTATTATCAAGGAAGATCCCTACACCCTTATAAAACAGCTGAATACTGCAAAACAACAGGGAAAACATTTTTACCTTTCAGTTGGAACCGAGGATAAAGAACCTTATTATATGGTTCATCAATGGGTGGATATGGTAGGAAGGATAAAAAGATTTAACCTCCCCTTTGAGGCTTATATCTATCAGGGTGAAACCCATACATGGGACTATATAGCCAAAGATATAGGTAGATTTTTAAAATATAGCTGGAAATATTTAAAGTAGGATTTCTTAAGAAATCCTTTTTTTATTTAAAAAAGAATTAAACGTTGAAATACTGGACATAATGTTGTATACTCAGATATAGACAATAAAAATAGGAGGTGAATAAACTTTAAATGCGAATTATTTAAAGTTTAAACGACATGAAAAAAATATTATTATTATTAACAGTTCTACTCTTCACAATCTCTTGCGGGAAGAAAGAAACCGGAGATTCGGAAAAAAAAGACCAGACTTTGACATTCTATGCAGGATTACAGGAAGATCATGCCGCAATGGTTGCAAAAGAATTTGAAAAGGAAACGGGAATAAAAACAAATTTCGTAAGAATGAGTAGTGGAGAAGTTTTGGCCAGACTAAAAGCAGAAAAAAATAACATGTCTGCATCTGTGTGGTATGGCGGGCCCGTGGATGCATTCGTAGCAGCTAAAGAAGCTGATTTAATCGAACCATATATTTCCCCTGAAGCAGCTAATATAAAAGATGGATTAAAAGATACTGAAGGATACTGGACAGGAATTTATGTTGGTTATTTAGGATTTGTAGGAAACCAAAAAATGTTAGATGAAAAAGGGTTAAAAATGCCTGCATCATGGGCAGATCTGTTAAAGCCTGAATATAAGGGAGAGATCGTAGTGGCTCATCCTGGATCATCGGGAACTGCTTATACAATGTTGGCTACTTTAGTGCAGCTTATGGGTGAAGATGAAGCTATGGAATATTTAAAAAAATTCAACGGGCAGGTTAGACAGTATACTAAATCTGGTACTGCACCGGGAAGAATGGCAGGGCAGGGAGAAACAACAATTGGAATAACATTCCTGCACGATGCCATAAAATATAAAAAAGAAGGATATAAAGATATCGTAATCTCTGCACCATCTGAGGGAACAGGATATGAAATTGGTGGAGTAGCACTATTGAAAAATGGACCGGATCAGGAAGCTGCTAAAAAATTCATTGACTGGGTATTGACTAAAAAAGTTCAAGAAATGGGGAAAACAGTAGGATCTTTCCAATTTTTAACAAATAAAGACGCAATGCCGCCAGCAGAAGCAGACCCAATAAAAGATACAAAATTAATTAAATATGACTTTGATTGGGCAGGAAAAAATAGAATAAGATTAGTGGAAAGATTTAGTACTGAAACAAGTACTACAGCCCCAACAAAATAATTAAGATACTTCCCTTAGTAACTTTACTAAGGGAAGTCTTTATATAAAGGGAAATTGGAGGAATTATGAATAACCTTAAATTAAAAATAGATCAAGAATTAAAACATATGAAAAAATTGACTAATGACCCCACATTATTTTTAACAATAATATTTTCATTGGTAGTAGTATCATTCTTTGTACTGGTGCCTCTTTATAATGTATTGAAGGAAAGTTTTACATTTAAAGAAACATTTAGTTTTGAAAATTATAAAAATGCCTTTGGAAGAAGCGGAAATGTGGCAATAATTTTAAACACTTTGAAATTAGGTTTTATAACTGCAACATTATCGCTGATTATTGGATTTTTCTTTGCATATAGTACGTCGTATATGAAGATTAAAGGGAAAAAAATATTTGATTTTATAGCAATGCTGCCCATTATATCACCGCCCTTTGTTGTGGCGTTATCAGCAATATTATTATTTGGAAGACAGGGACTTATTACAAGGGGACTTTTAGGGATTACAGATTTTGAGATCTACGGATTTCATGGTTTAGTATTAGTTCAGGTTTTAAGTTTTTTCCCAATTGCATATTTAATGCTGGTTGGTTTATTACAGGGAATCGATCCATCTGTAGAGGAAGCTTCCAGGGATTTAGGAGCATCTAAATTAAAAGTATTTACAAGTGTAACATTTCCATTGGTTATTCCGGGGATAGCAAATGCTTTTTTACTGGTTTTTATACAATCCATTGCAGATTTTGCCAATCCTGTAGTAATTGGCGGGAATTTTACAACAATTGCTGTAAAAATTTACCAGGAAGGGATAGGGAATTTTCAATTGGGAATAGCCACAGCCCTTGCAATGATCTTACTTTCCATGTCTATCTCAATGTTTGTAGTTCAAAGATTTTATATAAATAAAAAATCTTATATAACCGTAACTGGAAAGGTTTCCAGAGCCAGGGATTTGGTTAAAGATAAGATAGTAACAATACCTGTATTTATAACTTTAATAAGTCTTACTATGTTTGTAATATTGATGTATATCCTGATCCCTATAGGATCATTTGTAAAATTATGGGGGATTAATTATACCCCTACTCTGGATCACTATAAGTATATTTTTGATTACGGTATGGATCCTATAATACAAACTACTGTATTAGCAGTAATAGCAACTATAATAACAAGTATTTTTTCCATGATCCTTGCATTTTTAATTGTGAGGAAAAAATTTATAGGAAAAACATTTATAGAGTTTACAACAATTATGGCTCTGGCTATTCCCGGAACAATAATAGGTCTAGGATATGTAATCAGTTATAACATTACCTATAAGATACCATTTACAGATATAACGTTAATCCCGCCCCTTACAGGAACGGCACTTATTATTGTTATAGCCTTTATCATCAGAAGTTTACCTGTAGGAGTCAGAAGTGGGATGAGTTCTCTTCAGCAGATTGATCCTTCTATCGAAGAAGCCGCAAGCATATTGGGAGCTTCAAGCAGTAAAGTTTTTTCAAGTGTGACTATCCCTATGATAAAAGAAGCGTTTTTCAGTGGGTTAATTTATTCATTTGCAAGAAGTATGACCTTGGTTAGTACGATTATATTTTTGATATCTGCCAAATGGAAGTTATTGACACCTACGGTAATGGATAATATAGATACCGGAAGGATAGGAATAGCATCGGCTTATTGTACAATATTAATTATAATAGTAACAACAGTAATGATAACTATGAAGATATTCATCTCAAAAATAGGTGTAAAAAAATAAAGTAAGTTAGGAGTGTAGTTCAATGAAAGAATCTAAAAGAGTAGAGATAAAGAATTTAACAAAAACATTTATATCTGGGAAAAATAAAGTAAAGGCAGTCAATGATATTAATTTAATTGTAGAACCTGGGGAATTTATATGTCTCTTGGGTCCCTCTGGATGCGGAAAAACAACGATGCTCAGGATGCTGGCAGGATTTGAAATCCCCACTTCTGGAAGTATATTTATAGGAGATAAAGATGTGGCTAACCTGACTCCGGATAAAAGAGATACTGCCATGGTATTTCAAAACTATGCATTATTTCCTCATATGAATGTCTATGATAACATCGCATACGGACTAAAAATACAAAAGAAATCTAAACAAGAAATAAATGAAAGAGTACAGAATATTTTAAAATTAATGAAGATGGAAGATTTTGCGGAGAGAACTCCTTCACAGATGTCCGGAGGACAGCAGCAGAGAGTTTCCCTTGCAAGGGCATTGATAATGAATTCTGGGGTATTATTATTTGACGAACCATTATCAAATTTAGATGCTAAATTGAGATTACATATGAGAGATGAAATTAGAAAACTTCAGCAGGAAGTTGGGATAACTTCTATCTATGTAACACATGATCAGGCAGAAGCTATGTCACTGTCTGATAAGGTCGTAATAATGAAAGATGGAGAGATTATGCAGGTGGGATCTCCAATAGAAATATACCAAAAACCAAACAGTGAATTTATTGCTAAATTTATTGGAAGAGCTAATATTTTAAAGGCAACAGTAGTTTCAAAGGAAGAGGGGAAAACAAAAATTAACTTATTAGGTTCTGAATATACAGTAGCCGATGAAATTCAATACAAAGAAGGAGACGTTGTAGAAGTCGTGGCAAGACCAGAATCGATTAAATTCAACGGAGCGAAACACCAGGGGAAAGTTGTAAAAAGTATATTTATGGGAGAAAATCATGAATATGAAATTCAGGTGGAGGACCAGATAATAGAAGTATCCTTAAATAATCCCCACGGAAAGGAAATTAAAAAAGTTGGAGAAAATTTAACTTTTATTTTTGATGAAGAATCAATACATATAATATAAGAACGTAAAAAAAGGAGATTATATAATCTCCTTTTTTCATTATACCCGCAAAGGTAACGCCCTGTGGTTGCCCGATAAGTGTAACGAGTGGCTAAAACTTAGTCACCGATAAACATCAATTTTAGTGATGAAAGATTAAAATGTTTAGATATATATTAGTTATTGATGTAGATTGGTATTGAAATAATAAAAAATAATAAAAAAACAATAAAATAATAATGAAAAATAATTGACATTATTTAAAAAGTGGTGTATACTTATTTTGTCTTTGAAAGTGCGGGAATAGCTCAGTTGGTAGAGCGTCAGCCTTCCAAGCTGAATGTCGCCAGTTCGAACCTGGTTTCCCGCTCCAAAGACTTTTAATTGATAAAAAAATCCATGCCGCGGGATAGAGCAGCCTGGTAGCTCGTCGGGCTCATAACCCGAAGGTCGTAAGTTCAAATCTTGCTCCCGCCACCAATTAAAATTCAGACCAGCTGTTAACAGCTGGTTTTTTTATTATCTAGGAAATTATAAATTTGAATATTTGTAAAAAAGAAGAAGTTTAGTTGGATGATAAAGAATTTTTAGAGAAAAAATTACTTTTAGGAAATAAATGAATAAAAAAATGTATATAAAAAGGGGCTTAGAAAATAAGCTTCTTCGAAAATATTAAGTTGTAAAAATTTAAGAATAATACAAATCTCCATATTTTTTATGATGAAAAGAAGTTAGCTTCATTTCGGTAAAACAATTAGGACAAATCAATGGATCTTTTCCATAAATTTTAAAAATACGTTCTCTCCAAGTTAAAGGAATGATAGCAG